>JAHXHI010000133.1:0-28021 GCA_025656775.1 gamma proteobacterium symbiont of Bathyaustriella thionipta | reverse complement strand
TCTGGCATGAACGGCATGAGCGGTATGTCTGGCATGAACGGCATGGGCGGTATGTCTGGCATGAGCGGCATGGGCGGTATGTCTGGCATGAACGGCATGAGCGGTATGTCTGGCATGAACGGCATGGGCGGTATGTCTGGCATGAGCGGCATGGGCGGTATGTCTGGCATGAGCGGTATGGCTGGCATGAGCGGTTACTTCAAGATTACTCCTCAGGGACAAATTTTCTTTTATCCTGCAACCGGCATGAGCGGTATGTCTGGAATGAACGGAATGAGTGGTATGAACGGAATGAGTGGTATGAATGGAATGGCTGGAATGAACGGCATGGGCGGTATGTCTGCCTGGAGATAGGAATTGTAGTTCCTTGTCTTATGATGGCGCAGGGATGCGCCATTTTTTTACCTAATTATCATGTCATCATTCATATTACTCACTATTAATGATGAAACACCAGTCTGAGGTCAAAAAAATGAAAAGATATTGTCTATTCCTGACACTACTCCTGTTGTCAATGAGTACTATGACGCTTTGGGCAGCTCAAAAATCAGGAGAAATTAATTACAACCAGGCACGTTGGGATCCGCTCCATTTTCAGCCAGTTATTGCAACAGCAACTAATGATCAATGTTTAAGCTGTCATCAGGAAGTACTTACACGTGAAGTTTTAACAAAATCACCAGCCGGTGTATCTGTAAAAGATACATTAGCCTGGTACCAGACATTGACTACCTATGAAGGTTTACAAAAAACATTCCATCAGCGTCACCTCACAAGTAATCTATCCATAAAACTAATGAACATGCAATGCAATACCTGCCACCAGGGCAATGATCCACGCGAACAGGCAGTCGTACCTCCCAATCACAATAAATCTCAATATACGCTGCGTAAACAGGTTAATCCTGAAATATGCCTTATGTGTCATGGTGCATTTCCTGACAATATAGTAATGGGCTTACCCGGTCCCTGGGAAACATCAAAAGACATATTTCAGAACAATTGCTTACTATGCCATGCCGGTATTCGCAGTAATAGACATCAGGTTAATTTCCTCAATGCAGAAGCAATTGAAACAGCAGGCAAAGAAAACTCAGATGTTTGCTATGGTTGTCACGGCGGACGTCAATGGTATCGAATCCAAAGTCCCTATCCACGTAATCCATGGCCTGGAATGGCCAAAGAAGTTCCAGAGTGGGCTAAAGACCGTCCGACAGAATCAAACCGAAGATTCAGAATAACTAAACAGAAAACTGCCAAAAAATAATTATTCTGGCCAAAGGAGAACAAAGTATGAGCAGCAACCAAAGTTTCAATAAACTTCAGCAACGATTAAATTTGACCAGACGTTCATTCCTGAAAGGAACAGCAACAGGAGCAGGTGCTCTTGTCACAGGTGGACTTACTGAAATTAACTATGGCAATGAGGCACAGGCTTTTGCCTATGAGCCTTATCCTAAAGACAACGAACTGGATACTGTCGTCACCAGCTGCGCACATAACTGTGGGTCACGTCACATGTTAGTTGCACATAAATGGAAAGACGTGATTGTTCGACTCTCTACTGATGATGGTCAGTATCAAAAAGATGGACAATTTGGCAAAGATACCAATGAAGAACCCCAACTACGTGCCTGTTTACGTGGCCGCTCCTATAGACAACGAATTTATTCCGCTGAACGTTTACTTTATCCAATGCTGCGTGTCGGTGAACGAGGTGAAGGTAAGTTTAAGCGTGTTTCATGGGATGAAGCATTAGATTTTGTGGTAAAAAAAATGAACCACATAAAATCTACCTATGGAAATACTGCAATACTTGATCAGAGCTATGCTGGTGCATCTTATGGTGTATTGCATAAATCTGATCAAATCGAAGGTTTACTCGGTCGCTTCCTGGGTATGTTCGGCTGTCGTACCAATTCATGGTCCGTACCTTCTTATGAAGCAAGCACTGCTAGCTCTAAATGGACTTATGGTACCATTCAGGATGGTAATGAAGACGATACTTATGCTGAATCCAAGCTAATGATTATGTGGGGCTGGAATCCTGCCTATACTTTTCATGGCGGTAACACTTTTATGTATATGCGTATGGCCAAACAGCGTGGTTGTAAATTTGTTCTCATTGATCCTCAGTATACAGATTCTGCATCAGCCTATGATGCCTGGTGGATCCCCATCAAACCTAATACCGATGCCGCCATGATGGCCGGCATGGCACATTATATTTTTTCTAATAACCTCCAGGATCAAGCCTTTATTGACAAGTTCGTACAGGGTATGGATGCTGGCACAATGCCTGACTGGAGTAAAAATTCACCTAATGGACAGGAAAACTTTAAAGATTATATTTTAGGTAAGTACGATGGTCAGCCTAAAACACCAGAATGGGCAGCTGAGATCTGTGGTGTGCCTGCAAAAGATATTATCAAGCTTGCTGATATGTATGCCACAACAAAACCTGCTGCGCTTAAAGCATCCTGGGCACCTGGACGTAACGCTTATGGCGAACAATATGCCCGTATGGCTCACTCCCTACAGGCGATGACCGGCAATATCGGTATCATTGGTGGTTGTGCAGAAGGTGTCGGTAAAGGCTGGCATGCCGAAGCAGTCGCCTACCCTTATGATCAATATGCAAATATCTGGTTCCAGGCTATTAAATCCGATCGCTGGGCACATTGTGTACTCAATTATCCCAATGTCAAACGTGAAGAAGTCGGTCTCTGGCCTCGTCAGGATGAAACCGATGGACAGATTCCTAATATCAAAGCTATTTTCTGGCAAGGCTCAGACTGGCTTAATCAGTTAACCAACATTAACAAAGATCTTGAAGCCATGAAGCTTCTTGAGCTGGTTGTCTGTATGGATTCAACCATTACACCATCAGGCATCTGGGCTGATGTGCTGTTACCTGTTTCAACCCACTTTGAACGTCATGATACGGCACTACCCTGGTATAAGGGACATTATTATATCCACCGTCCTAAAGTGATTGAACCTATGGGAGAATCTAAAACTGATTTGCAGATCTTCACTGAACTGGCCTATCGGATTGGCGGTAATGTCTTTGGCCAGGCCTATAACCCGAAAGCTGACCGCAACTATTTTTACAATAATGATGCAGTTGATGAAGCGTATCTGCGTGAATGGTGGGAAACCAAAGTCATGGCACATCAACATGTTGATATGTCATGGAATGACTTTAAAAAATATGGTGTTTATAAATTCAAGCTTGATAAGCCTCATGTTGGTTTTCGAGATCAAATCGAAAAAGGCATACCGTTTGAAACAGCCTCTGGGAAAATTGAAATACTCAGTTCTCAACTGGCTCAAATTTCCGATTGGAAAAAAACTAAATACGGGTATCACATTCCATCCATACCAAAATGGATAGAACCCTGGGAATCATTGAATTCACCTAAAACTAAAGATTTTCCTTTCCATCTGATATCGCCTCACCCACGCTGGCGTACGCATTCAATTTTTAACAATTGCTCATGGTTACGTGAGACCTATGAACAGGAAGTGACTGTTAACGGCTCAGATGCTAAACGATTAGGGCTCAAAAATGGTGATACTGTTGAACTATGGAATGATCGCGGCAAGGTCGTGGTACCAGTCTATGTCACTGAACGCTGTATGCCGGGCGTGTTAGTACTACATGAAGGTGTGTGGATGGATCTGGATGAAAATGGAGTGGATCGTGCAGGCAATCCTGACTTTTTAACCCTCGATGAACCGAGTCCTGCAGGTGGTTTTGCATACAATACCGTGCTGTGTAATATGCAGAAAACGAAACTGGCTCACCGTCCCGGATGGGATCAATTATCCACCTCACGCGCTCACGTTTTTCGTCGCGATTATTAACCAGACTTGAAGGATCACACTATGTCAACGAAGAAAGATGTTAAGAAAATCCGAGAAGCGGTTAAACGCCATAAACGTGAAACGTATACGCCTGTTTCACCTGATATGCAAATGGGATTTGTTCATAATAATGTGGACTGTATCGGATGCCGAGCCTGTGAAATCGCCTGTAAAGATAAAAATGGACTGGCTCCAGGGCCACGTTTTCGTCGTGTTCAATATATTGAAGGCGGTACCTATCCTGATGTATTTGCCTATAAGGTTAATATGTCCTGTAACCACTGTGCCAGTCCAGCCTGCTTGCCAACTTGTCCAACAGGTGCAATTTTTAAACGTAAAAAAGATGGTATTGTTGATATTGACTCAACTCTGTGTATAGGTTGTCGTCGCTGCGAAGCGGCCTGCCCTTACGGTGCACCACAATATGATCCCTCAGAAAATATTGTCAAAAAATGCAATATGTGCGTTGATGAAATTGATGCCGGTCGTAAGCCCTATTGTGTGATGGCTTGTATGATGCGGGTATTAGATATTGGTCCAGTTGAAAAAATCTGGGATGGCAGTTTAGATACGGTGGCTTTAGGTCCTTTGGATAAAGTATCACGTCAGGTTAAAAATATGGCGAATATTGAGCTGACTAAACCTTCTATCGGATTTGTTGCACACAGCAAAGGAAAATTAAAATGAGTCATGGAACATTGCCAAATTATGATACAAGTGATTTTTTAAGTAACTTTCGCTCCAGAGTTGCAGAGGATCTCAATATTCTGGCTTCTTTACATGATCATGAGCCTGATCAGAATCAGATCAACGAACTAAAAAATATTGATTTTCCTTTTTGCCTGACAATAGTCCCCGATTCAGAACCCGGCGCAGACTCTATGGAACTGTTACAGCAGTCATTAGCTGAATTTACAAAGAATATTGATAGAGAGACGCTTGATAATCTTGCTGCAGACTATGCCAGTATCTACTTAAATCACAATATCTCTGCTTCACCACAAGAATCAGTATGGATAGATGAAGATAGTCTGATGTGTCAGGACACTATGTTTCAGGTACGTGACTGGTATGAAAAATACGGTCTTGGTATTTCAGAGTGGCGCTTGCGACCCGATGATCACATAGTCTACGAATTGCAATTTCTAGCCTGGATGTTAAATCAGGATGATCAACTGGAAACACTGCAACAAATAGCCCTATTTATGGATGAACATTTATTACGCTGGCTGGGTAACTT
The DNA here is from genome assembly GCA_025656775.1 of gamma proteobacterium symbiont of Bathyaustriella thionipta. GTDB lineage: Bacteria > Pseudomonadota > Gammaproteobacteria > GRL18 > GRL18 > GRL18. Next base: position 22,911 of record JAHXHI010000133.1, on the reverse strand, counting down.
TGGTGAACGTGTATTGGCTCGATGTGATACCCAATATTTTGCTGGACTGGCTGCCATCACTGCCGCTTATTGTGAAGAATTGCGTGACATCATTGCTGAAATTCTCGAACAAGCTCGTCCAACAAGAGAAGAAATTGATGAACGCATGAAACCAGGACAGGCAAAACCTGAAGAAAAGCCTGTTCAATTTGTTCCGGGTATGGGCCCGGCAGTTTAATTAAAAACAGGATATTTTATGAAAATATTAAAAAAGAATGTGATACAACTTATACCGTTAACACTCGCTGTAGTATTCGTAAGCACTCCGATTTTAGCGGCTGATAGTGCTGCGGGTAAAGCTGTTTATGATGGCAAAGGTGCTTGTGCCAGTTGTCATGGTGCTGCAGGTGCTGGTGATGGTGTTGCCGCAGCCGCTTTAACACCTAAACCCACAAATTTTGCAATTGGTAACTATCGTCTTGATACAAATGGTGATGGTCACATTGGATCTGATGCTGATATTGCTAATGTTATCAAGCATGGTGCGGCTCAATATGGCGGGAATGTTTCCATGCCGGGTCGTGCAGATTTTAATGATGAAGAAATCAACAGTCTTGTTGCCTATCTTAAATCAATGAAGAAATAATAAAAAAGTTGGATTCAAGCGCTCATATGAATAACTCAGGAAAAACTCTTCTGAAAACTATTACACAGGAAATTCGTCTGCCAGAAATTAATGCAGATGACTGTGTGCATGCACTCTGTAATCATTCAGACTGTCATGCCTGTGTGGCTGCTTGTCCCACCGATGCATGGATACTGAATGAAGATAATTTAGGACTTGATATCGAAGCCTGTAATGGGTGTGGTCTGTGTATACCTGCATGCCCCGTTGGGGCGTTACATATTGATTTTCCCTGGACAATTCGCACTTTGGGCTATCGGATGATTGCGCTGTTTGCCTGTGAAAAAAGCGATGTAAAACAAACTAATGGTGTTATTCCCTGTGTGCATGCACTAGGTTCACGACAACTTTTACAACTCTACAAGGCTGGTATTGAGCATATTTTACTCGCTACTGATGAGTGTCATAATTGTGCTTACTTTGAATCTAAGCAGCAGCCTGAAACTATTGATTCTCGTGTTGAACAGCTGAATAATTTGCTTATTGAACGTAATAAACCCACGATAAAAATATTAAAACATCCCTATCGAGTATGGAAAAAAATATTTTATTCTGATGAAGCCATTTTTCGTGGTACACAATTATCAAGACGAAACTTTCTGCGTGGCGGAGGTCAGCAATTTCGTCAACAACTGGTGATAATAGACCCTCTCAATTTAGCTGAGTACCGTACAATACCACCAGGACAATTGTTGCCCGAATCAGAAAACACTGAGATAAAATGGCCCTGGGTGCCAATTTTAGACTCAGCACAATGCAATGGATGTAATGCCTGTATGAGACTTTGTCCTACTAATGCTTTACAATTAGTTGACGATGAAGATCAAAATTCAGCTCTGTATAAAATCGAGCCGATAAACTGCACAGGATGTAATTTATGCTGTTCGGTCTGTGAGGTAAATGCTATTCGCATTAACAGCTGGTCTTATACACAAATAGATGCCATTCATTTATCTCAAAATAAGTGCAGCGCATGTGGTAATACGTTTTATTTACCAGAGCAAAATACACAGTCTGAACACGATCTCTGTCGTATCTGTCAAAATCACAACCATAGTAGTAAGCTTTTTCAGGTACTTGACTAATACAATATTACAGGATCAGACTATGTCACAAAGACACCCTATTATTGCCGTCACAGGATCATCTGGAGCGGGAACCACCACAGTTAAAGATACGCTTGATAACATATTTAATCGAGTTGGAGCCCAGGCTGCCTTTGTAGCAGGAGATAGCTTTCATCGCTACAACAGACTAGAAATGAAAAAAGAGAAAAAAAAGGCAAAAAAAGAAGGTAGAAACTTAAGTCATTTTGGCCCTGAAGGGAATTTATTTGATAAACAACTCGAACTTTTTCAAAGTTATGGAAAAAATGGCACAGGAAAGCGCCGCCATTATATCCATGATGAAGGTGAAGCAAGTATGTATGGAGGTGAACCAGGAACTTTTACCTCCTGGAAAGAAATTCCTAATGGAACTGATCTGCTGTTTTATGAAGGTCTGCATGGCGGTGTCGTTGATAAGAAACATAATCTGGCCGATGAGGTTGATTTATTAATCGGTGTGGCACCATCTATTAACCTTGAATGGATTCAAAAAATTAGTCGTGATACTAAAGATCGCGGTTATCATCCTGATGAAGTACAGGAAACCATTTATCGGCGTATGTATGACTATATGAATTACATACTGCCGCAATTTTCTAATACTCATATTAATTTTCAGAGAGTGCCCATTATAGATACCTCAAACCCTTTTATGGTCAGACAGATACCGACATCCGATCAAAGCCTGGTAGTTATCCACTTTCTTAAATTTCAACCCTCTGTTGAGTACAAGTTACATTTAAAAGGCTTAATCGAAGGATTGCAGATCACAGCTTACAATACGATGGTTATTCCTGGTGGTAAAATGCAATATGCTATGGAGTTGATTCTAACTAAACTCATTCTCGATCTCATGGAGAAACGCGGCCATATGTATGGCAGTAAATAAATTTATCACTTAAGACCTTAATAACTTGAAAAATGGCTATATAGCTCAGTTGGTTAGAGCACAGCATTCATAATGCTGGGGTCACTGGTTCAAATCCAGTTATAGCTACCATATTTAATATCTGCCTTATTCATATAATAAGGCGGATTACAAAAACACATCGAAACAGAGCTCGAAGCTCACCTTAAACATGAACAACAAACTATTTTTACCACACTGGTTCAATATCATAAAGAACCATTAGATACTGTATAAGATTTTATTCCATGGCACTAACAAATCAACGATAAAGATGGCATATAGAGGATATATTTATGAATAAAGAACAAGAATGGCTGACTGCAATTGAGCAATATAATCAACAGGAAGGTAATTCAAATGGAAGTATAGTGCTTCTTCCAGGCTATCAACCAGAATTATGTCTGATATTATCAAACCATCTTGATATGAAATTTTATGATTATCGACAGGAAGAAATGCAAATGTTTGGTCATCAGGCAGATACTATCGATCTGGCTCATTTAGATAATTGTTTACGAACTCAATCACAGTCAAAAAGTATTTTCGCCCATAATATTGAAGCACTATTATGTGTAAAAACAAAGCAGGAAAGACGCGACTGGCTGCACTCATTTTTAGATGCTGAATGGGCAAATCCTGTCTTCATATCTATCGCTGTTTTTCAGGATGATGTCCCGGAAGATCATCCACATGTCTGTGATTTTGAATTAATGCATATCCCCAGAGATTCATTAAAAACGGCAGCAAAAAATACTAATCATATGAAGTATGATATTGCAGGAATTAAAACAAGGGTCTACTGAATTATAAAGATGAGCTGTAACAAGTTAATGGCTATGTCGCTCAGTTGGTTAGAGTATAATTCATATTGCTGGGGTCACTGGTTTAAATCTAATCATAGCTTCCATTATCACAGGGTGTTAAAAAACATATTGATACAAATAGCAATAGAGGACATCAACTAATTTTAGCTTATTAATAATATCATATATGATATAAATCAGGTGTTGTTATTCTTTTCTTATTTTTTTTCATCAAACTGATATATTTTTTTTGCATAATCCAGTCCAGACAAGCCATCATTATCTTTAATATTCGGATCTGCACCATAGCGATAAAGCATTATAGCCGCATCAAAGTTTCTTTGAATATAGGCCTCCATTACAGCTGTTGAGCCATTCACATCCTGATGATTAGGATCTGCGCCATTTTTCAATAACAACTCCATTGTTTCAAGTTCATTGGCTTCACTCGCCCAAAATAATGCGGTTGAACCATCTGAACTCTGAGCATTGAGGTGGCAACCTCGCTTGAGCAGTTCTTGAATGACTCTTAGCTGTCCATGAGAAGCTGCAACCATCAGAGCACTGCCACCATTTTTATTGCGAATTTCTGTATTAGCACCCGCTTCAAGTAACATATCAATAATTGCCAGATGACCTCTTTGAGCCGCTGCCATTAGCGCTGAGTTACCATCCTTATCTTGAGTATTAATATTAGCCCCTGCACTAATGAGTAGTTTTAATACTTCAGGGTGGTTATAGATAACAGACATCATCAGTGCATTCCATCCTGCACGTGTTTTAGGGTGAGTCCTGGCACCCTGTTCTAATAAAATAGGCGTCAATTCAACAAATCCACCTTCGGCAGCAAAGGTTAAGGCTGTGCAGCCAGGTAAAGTCACTGCATTAACATCAGCACCTTTGGAAATCAGTAAATTAGCAACATCCGTGTTGCCTTCCTCAACAGCAAACATTAATGCACTCTTGCCATATCGGCCATGAGCATTGACACTAACATTCTGCATCAGTAGAGATCTGACGGAGTCAATATCACCAATCATAGATGCCTGCATCAGTTCTTTTTCCACTGCTGAAGGATCCTTGTATCTGTTTTTTTCTGCAATAACATTTCCACAGAGAAGAAAAAAAATAAGGAGAATATTCAGGAACAATACACAATGAGAAATTACGTGTAGCCAATTTTTAGGTATTATCAGACATGTCATCCTCGTCCTCCGGTTCTTCAGGTTCTTCATGAGCAATACCTTTATGGCAATCAATACAGGTTTGGCCTTTTAACTGAGCCCGAGGATGTTTTTTACGTGCAGATCGATCTTGTTCGCTGAATTCCATATTATCAAAACTATGACAGTTACGACAGACTAAAGAATCATTGGCTTCCATCTTTGCCCAAACATTTGATGCCATTTCCCAGCGGTGAGATTCATATTTTTCTTTAGTGTCAATTGTGCCAAGCAATTCATGCATCACATCTTTATAAGCAAGTATTTTTGCTTTCATTTTTGGTAAAAAAGCTTTCGGTACATGACAGTCCGCACAGGTCGCCTGAACACCTGATGCATTTTTATAATGAAGGGTCTCTTTGTATTCTTCAAGATTAATTTTCATACTATGACAGGATGTGCAAAATTCCATTTCATTTGTATGCGCTAGAATTGTATTAAAACCACCAAAGGCAGCAATACCAGAAAAAAAAGCGATAATGATAGTGAGCACATATTTTCGAGAGTAAAATCGCTGACCTTGTTTTATTGATGGATTGTTAGACATTATGCATTCCTGTTAAGGCATTAATCCTTCTTAGTAGAATTTTGGACTAATAATTAAGTTGTCCAGATTTAAAACATGAGATACTCAAATTAGTGATGCTTGTGGAGACCGTGTGATAGCAATCAGAAATTATTGTTCAAGTGTTTTAAATCTGGACTATTCCTAAAGCATTTGTCATGCCAGTGTAATTAAACTTAAATAGTTTACAGAGCCAGGTCATTATTAAGGGGGAAATGAAAGAATTTTGGTATGCTAATTTGTCAGGGTAAATATTAATAAATTGTCATTTTGTCATAAAAAACGGGGACAAAGACTGACATTGTTGACGTCGCCCTACGCTTAAAAAGTTCATTACAATTAAATAGGGGGCGGTGCAATGACTTCTCTTTGTCCGTTTGATTGAACGGCACTAACAACACCGGCGGCTTCCATATCTTCAACCATTCTTGCCGCCCGGTTATAACCCACTTTCAGGCGTCGTTGTAAACCTGAAATTGAAGCTCTTCGTGACTCAGTAACAATAGAGACCGCTTGATCATAAAGGGGATCCATTTCACTTTCCGGATCAGAATCTCCTGGAATCAATCCGCCGGTAGAAACACCCTCTCCAGATAAAATCTCATCGATATAATCAGCCTTACCCCGGCTCTTTAAATCATTAACCACAGCATGCACTTCATTATCAGAAACAAAAGCACCATGAACCCGTAATGGATATCCCATACCTGGAGGCAAATAAAGCATATCACCATGACCTAATAGATTTTCAGCACCCATTTGATCAAGAATGGTCCGGGAATCGATCTTTGATGATACCTGAAAACCAATTCTGGTGGGTACATTGGCTTTAATCAAACCGGTGATAACATCGACAGAAGGTCGTTGAGTGGCAATGATCAAATGTAAACCTGCGGCACGGGCTTTTTGCGCTAATCGAGCAATCAGTTCTTCGACTTTCTTGCCCACAATCATCATCATATCAGCAAATTCATCAATAACAATAACAATAAAAGGTAAAGATTCTAACTCAGGCGCTTCTGCATCCGGCGTTAAGGGATTAGGTGTAAAGAGTGGATCCAGTATAGGGGCACCCGCATCAATGGCCGCTTCAATCTTCTTATTGAAACCTGCCAGATTCCTAACACCCATAGCCGCCATCAATTTATAACGTCGCTCCATTTCAGCAACACACCAGCGTAACGCATTGGCAGCTTCTTTCATATCAGTGACCACAGACGCTAACAGATGAGGAATATCTTCGTAGATGGATAGTTCCAACATTTTTGGATCCACCATAATTAAACGTAACTGATCAGGCGATAACTGAAACACCATACTGAGGATCATGGAATTAACCCCCACTGATTTACCCGAACCCGTGGTACCTGCAACCAGCAAGTGCGGCATCTTTGCTAAATCAGCAACCACAGGCTGACCACTGATATCATGCCCAAGTCCTAGTGGTATAGCGGCTTTACTATCTGCAAACTCCTTAGATCCCAGCACTTCGCTAAAATATACAATTTCTCTATGTTCGTTGGGAATTTCGATACCCACAGTAGATTTACCGGCAATCACTTCAACTACACGAATACTGACAACACGCATTGCTCTTGCCAAATCTTTGGATAGATTGGTCACCTGACTGACTTTTATCCCAGCAGCCAGTTGGATTTCAAAACGGGTAATAACCGGCCCCTGACTGACAGAAACCACTTCAACTTTTAAATTATAATCCGCGAGTTTTTCTTCGATAAGACGCGAAGTTTCAGCAAGTGATTCCGGTGAAGTAACATGTGTAGAGGGTTGTGCATCATCTAATAATGATAATGAGGGTAGTCCATCAATAGCATCATGGCTAAAGAGTTGAGTTTGTTTGTCTTTGTTAACGCGCTCACTTTTATGGCTTGATTGAAACCTAGGGACAATCTTGAACATACTGTCAGACTTTGTGTTTTTAAGCGCCAACTTTTTCTCATTGGCTGCTTTTTTTAGTGCCTCTTTTTCAATTTTTTTCTGCTCTTTAAGACTCCGTTTTTCTTCAGACTTTGATAAAGATTGTTTAAATGGGGAAATTTCCAGGGACTCTTGTTCGGCTTTTTTTCGTGCACGCTCATCACGCCACTGATACCAACGGTTAAGCAAATGTTTATTGGTATTAATGACCATAGCCCCAATAGTGTCCATAAGCCATAACCAGGATAACCCCGTGAATAAGGTGATACCAATCAGAAACAATGTCAATAAAAATAAGGTTGCACCGATAAAACTAAAAAGTTGTTGCAATTGTTCAGATGTGACTGTGCCTAAAATCCCCCCTGCATTCGAGGGAAATATAACCGATGGATGCGTAAAATGCATACTTGAGAGACCTGCACCAGCAATAATCGTTAACACAAAACCAATAGCACGCAGGGTTATATGTCCACCATGAAATACCTCTTGTTCATTTCTGCCACGATAAATAAGCCAGCCACTATAAAAAAGCATGGTCGGAAATAAAAATCCCAGATAACCAAATAGATAAAGGAATAAGTCTGAAAACCAGGCACCAAATTTGCCACCACTATTATGCAGTTTTGATGGGTCTATCACTTCTGAAATACTATGTGACCAACCGGGATCATTGGGTGAATAGGTAAATAATGCAATAAACAAATATAAACTAATGGCAATAAACAGAAAAAAAACGCTTTCTTTAATACCACGAATGACCTGAGCGGAGAGTGTTTTTTTTTCAACAGGCTGATTTACCGGCATTGGTGACGACTTTTTTTTAGTTTGCGCCTTTTTTTTTGAACTTGTCTGTGCTTTCTTTTTTACAGTTTGCGCCAAAATTTATTTTCTTTTGTGTGAGGTTTAATACAAGGTAGATTAATTATATAGCTGTCATTTTAATGCAGGATGAATGATTTCACCAGCATCAATATTAACACCGGATTGTAATGCAGATGTTAACTTATCAGGAGAATTTGCCAGATCAGATAAAAAAGGAATTAAACTTGCCGATAACGCTTGTGATGCTGTTGCAGGCACGCTTCCCGGCATATTTGTGACACCAAAATGCGTCACACCATGTTTTTCAAATGTGGGAGAATCAAAGTTAGTTGGGCGTGTTGTTTCTATACAGCCTCCCTGATCCACAGAAATATCAATAATAACACTGCCTGTCTGCATTTGCTTTACATCATATTCAGTCACCAGATGCGGCGCTTTTTCACCGACTACAAGTACAGCACCAATCACCAGATCGGCCTCTTTTATCTGTTTTTGAATGCTGGCTTTATGAGGATATAAAGCTGTCACATTATGGCCTAGATTACGCAGCGTCTCCATCTTGTCACGATTTCTATCAAAAACAACCACTTCAGCGCCCAGATTTGCAGCAACATGAGCCGCATTTCCACCCGCCATGCCACCCCCTAAAATAACGACCTTGCCTCTTTGGCTTGCAGGTACACCACCCAGCAGTAATCCTTTGCCTCCCATTGGCGTATGTAATAAATGAGTACCTATCTGTACTGACAATCGGCCTGCAATATCACTCATCGGGGCTAATAATGGTAACTTGCCATCAGATATTTGCACCGTTTCAAAAGCAATTGCTTTTAAACCAATAGAACAAAGACGCTGAGTCAGCACGGGCAATGCTGCCAGATGAAGATAGGAAAACAGGATATGTTCATTTGTAAGTAAAGCCAGATCAGGCTCTATAGGTTCTTTTACTTTCACGATAAGTTTATTATTTTTATAAAGTGATTGAGCATCGGGCAGTATTTTTACACCGAGTTCAAGATAATCATCATCGCTATACCCACTTAATTCACCCGCCTGACTTTGAATGGATACCTCATGGCCTTGAGAGACAAGCTGTGCAGCTGCTTCCGGAATAAGTGCAACACGCCCTTCTTGCGGCTTTATCTCTGTAGGAACTCCAATTTTCATACATATCTCCATAGACTAAAAAGAAAAATTTTACTGATACTCATATTAACTTAAATAAAGCTTGAATTTATTTAGACAAACCTCATAATTTAACTATAATTTATTGTTTACAACTTTCCACCTTTATTTGGAGTTATTTCATGAGTGATGCAAAACATTGCAAACTTTTAGTCCTGGGTTCAGGTCCTGCTGGTTATACTGCTGCTGTCTATGGTGCACGTGCCAACCTTGAACCCGTTATCATCACTGGTATGGAGCAAGGTGGTCAATTAATGACTACCACTGATGTGGATAATTGGCCCGGAGATGCAGAAGGTGTACAAGGTCCCGAGTTAATGGAAAGAATGCGTAAGCACGCAGAACGCTTTAACACGGAAATTATTTTTGATTACATTAATGAAGTTGACTTATCAACTAAACCCTTCAAACTTAAAGGTGATTCCAAAAGCTATACCTGTGATGCCCTGATCATCGCAACAGGTGCATCTGCACGTTATCTTGGCCTTGATTCAGAAGAAGCATTCAAGGGCCGTGGTGTTTCTGGCTGTGCCACCTGTGATGGCTTCTTTTATAAAAACCAGAAAGTCATTGTTGTGGGTGGTGGTAACACTGCAGTTGAAGAAGCACTCTACCTGTCAAATATTGCATCAGAAGTGACTATTGTTCATCGCAGAGACTCATTCAGCAGTGAAAAAATACTGGCTGATAAGCTGATTGAAAAATCAAAAACCGGTAATATTAACATTGAATGGAATGCAGGTATTGATGAAATACTGGGTGATGATGCAGGTGTAACTGGTGCACGTATCAAGAATACCAAAGATGGTTCTACTAAAGACATTGAAGCCATGGGTGTGTTTATTGCTATTGGTCACAAACCAAACACCAGTATTTTCGAAGGTCAGTTAGATATGGAACATGGTTATCTTAAAACCAGAAAAGGCTCTGATGTCAATGCGACAGTCACCAGCATAGATGGTGTGTTTGCGGCGGGTGATGTTTCTGATTATGTTTATCGCCAGGCAATTACCTCTGCAGGCACAGGTTGTATGGCTGCTCTTGATGCTGAACGATATTTAGATAACAATAAAGATTAAAAAACTTATTCGCTTCTAAACCCTAAATCAATTCATTTGCTCAAACAGGTATATTGAAAATATGTATTTTAAAAAGAAAAAATTACTGCTTAACAATATGTCTGCAGCAATTATCGGATCATGTTTGTTTGCATCAGTCCCATTCATAACTATTGCACAAGCTGAAAACTTATTAGATGTCTATAGTTTAGCTTACCAGACTGATCCCGTATTGAAACAGGTTATTTCACAAAGACAGTCTGTTGGTGAGGGTTCTGTACAAGCGTTTGCCAGATTTTTGCCCGTTGTTAGTGCCACTGCCGATGCATCAGCCAATAATAACGACAAACCCAAAAGCAGAGATAGTGACGTCTCGTATAATCGTCATGGTTATAGTGTTGATTTAAATCAGAGTATTTTTAATAACGCTAACTATGTTAACTATAGAATTTCTAACCTGCAGATTAGTAGAGCTGAAGCCATCTTAAGTGCTGCTCAACAGGACTTAATTATTCGTTCTGCTAATGCTTATTTTACTACCCTGGCAGCAGTTGATACGGTTGGATTTACTAAAGCTGAAAGAAAAGCCATTGGTCGCCAGCTTGATCAGGCTAAACGACGTTATGAGGTTGGTATTATTGCCATCACGGATGTGCATGAAGCTCAGGCTGGATATGATAATGCTAATGCTCAGGTTATTGCTGCAGAAAATGAACTGCTTATCGCAAAAGAAGCACTGCGAGAATTAACCAGTCAATACATTGATAACGTCTCAGCACTGGCTGAAGCAATTCCTTTATCACCCCCTACACCCGAAAATATTACCCATTGGGTTGATCAGGCTCTCAGCGGTAACTACACCCTATTGGCCGCTAAAGAAGATACCTTTGTGCAAAAAGAAAATATTAACCTGCAACGCTCAGGTCATTACCCAACACTTGGATTAACTGCATCTTATGGTTATAGCAAAAGCAACGGACCAACATCTTTAGCCGCCTCGCAGTCTCATGATGGCTCCATTGGTGTTAATCTCTCTATTCCAATTTATGAGGGAAACTCGGTCACCTCAAAAACCAGGCAAGCTCAATATGACTTCCAGCAAAGTCAGGAAGCTTATACAGAAGTGCTTAATTCTACAGAAAAAAATGCACGCAGCAGCTATCTTAATGTCATATCGGAAGTCAGTCGTGTCAAAGCTCTAAAACAAGCAGTTATTTCCAATCAAAGTGCATTGAAAGCGACAGAAGCTGGTTTTGAAGTAGGCACTCGTACCATTGTTGATGTACTCAATGTACAACGTGATCTCTATCGTGCAAAGCAGGAACACTCCAATTCTCGTTATATTTATATTTTAAATACTTTAAGACTAAAACAGGCTTCCGGTGAGTTAGCACGAGTTGATATTGAAACGGTTAATAATTGGCTGCTGAAATAAACCTGGTTCACACTTTTTAAAAAATGACTTTTTATTTGTAATTACACTACGCATATTTTAGATTTTATACTATTATTTAAATCAGAAATGGATTCTAAATCAAATGTGAGGGTATATGCCAAAGTATTACTTAACCTTCTCCGGTGAAATCACAAACACCTACAATATTAATGAAGTAAAAAGGAATTTTAAACAAAGATTTAAAATCACTGAACTTCAATCAAAAATTATTTTTTCTGGTAAGCCGATTACTCTAAAAAGAAATTTGACTCAGCAGCAAGTTTTACGACTTGCAACAGTCATTGATGAAATGGGCGGTGTCAGCTATATTGAACCAATGGATAAAGTGACACTGCCTGCTGGTGTCCAGAGTGATAGAAGACTCAACCAAAGACGCGTCAAGATTTATGGTCGACGTAAGTACATAAGAGGCGGGCTATTATCTAATAGACGAAAAAATGGTGAGAGAAGAGTCGTTCACTAATATTAAAAACAATAGAGTGTTGTTAATTAATGACCGAAATATCATTAGTCGATACCTACCCATCAACAACTTTCTCAAACAAATACAATGAACATCCCAGTACTTCATTTACTTTTTGTACGAGTTTAATATTAATAGAGCCTGTTTTATGATTTAGAACAAGCGTATCATTTCTCATATTATAAAACTTTTCAACAAAGGTGTGAGTAAATAAAATTGGCTTAAAATTAAATTCTTCCCCTCCTGGAAACACAAAACTATCCAGGATGTCCAGTTTTTCAGTATCATGTTGACTTTGACTGAGTGTGTCACTGTCTCTGGTTAACTGAACTGGCTCAGCCATAGTACTTAAGTGTTCAATACCAAACTCAACTTCACCTTCTGGGTTTTCTCTCATCCAACGAAGATAACCAATATGAATACCATTATCTATATGTTTTATAGCAATCACTTCACCAATATTTGGTGTAATTGGTTTTTCTGCATGTTGGCTAAGCTTAACACGAAATCCGCTTTTTGATTCATCAATTAAATAAGCCTGGAAAAGAGAATAAATTGATGAGGTTACTTTTAATTTATGTGATTTTTTAGTGTCCAGTCTTAATATCTTAGGTTTAATATCAATTTGTGAAAGGAATTGAGAAATACATGAAACGCCTAGAGCAACGACCACAGGCTCAATCATCTCACTTCTGCTCTCAGCACGAAGACTCTCTCCAGACCAGCTTCTAAGTAAACATTTCAGAAGTGAGTTTGATATATCTGTAAATTTGTTTGTTTTAGATACTTTTTTAATCAGTTTTTTGGTCGCTAATCCCCAAATTGATGATGAAACAGACGGAAAATTGATATCAGGCACATGGATATCCGGCTTTTTAAGCGAATGTATCAGAGGCGCCTGATCACTATAGGCCATAATAATAAATGGATAGTCCTTTTTTAACACTTTTTCGCTATCAAGCACTACATCAGCAAAGCTTGAATAATTGTCCAAAAGAAGCCACACCTGTTTCATTTCATGAGCGCTAAGATGATAAGGGTTAGCCAGTGAAAATAATAAAATCTTTTTATACAGCGCCTCAATGGTTTGTTGCTGCGAAACTTTACCTTTAATGGTTTTACTGCTGAGTTTCCTTTTTGATGAAAAATGAAATAATTGATGGATATCACGCCAGACATTTTCAGTACAAGCTGAGTAGAGCGTATAATTTGAATAGAGTTGTCCAGTGAGATAAAACAGTACATGGTAAAGCGCACAAGCTAAATCTTTTTGATTCATAAAAGAGGTTAAAAAACGATTTTCTGATAAGTCATCAATGATTATTTTGTATGCTGTGGCCATCTCAGACCAAAACGAGTTTACCTTATGTACATATTTGGATTTATCTTCAGCTAATGGTAACCCTGAGCCCAGATACTTTTTTGCAAGATGCTCAATCAGTATCATAACAGGCTCATGCAGGGCTTCAAGAAAAGCAATACGTTCTTTAACAGGTAAATCGAGGCGATTAACTTCGACTAATAGTGAAAAATAATGTGCTTCCTGATCAGTTATATTAAACTTGGATATTCTATCAACCCATTGATTTACATCCTTGATAGAAGAATATAAGCAAAATCCATCCGGCTTCTTTCTTGGTTTAAGCTGTAACCAGAGAATAGTGTCTTTCAAAATATCGTCCTAAACTTATTGGTCATTAATATTCAAGATTAATTTTTTATTTCGCTTAAGCAATTTTCTAGTCAATCCATTTTCTGGCATTTCTGAACATTCTCATCCAGGGAGCATCTTCCCCCTTATGATCTGAAATCCAGGTATTTTGAACCGAGCGAAATACACGCTCAGGATGCGGCATCATTATGGTGAATCGCCCATCTTCATTACAAAGTCCCGTCATCCCTGCAGGAGAACCATTCGGGTTAAATGGATATTGTTCAGCTGGTAAACCATCATTAGAGACATAGCGTAAAGAAACCAGACCAGACTCCATGGCTTTTTGTGCTGAACCGCCTAATTGAAATTCTGCTCGCCCTTCACCATGCGCCACTGCTATAGGTATTTTTGAACCCTCCATTCCAGCAAAAAATAATGATGGAGAAGGCAGCACTTCAACCATGACTGTTCGTGCTTCAAATTGTTCGGATTCATTTTTTACAAAATGAGGCCAATGTGCAGTACCGGGAATAATTTCATGTAAATTTGACATCATCTGACAACCATTACAGATACCCAGGCCAAAGGTATCATCACGGTTGAAAAAATCTTCAAACTGGCTGCGGGCCTGATCATTAAATAAAATTGATTTGGCCCAGCCTTCGCCTGCACCCAGTACATCACCATAGGAAAAACCACCACAGGCAACCAGACCTTTAAATGCCTCAAGTGACAATCCACTATCAATAATATCAGACATATGAACATCACGAGTTGAGAAGCCGGCTTTTTCAAAAGCTGCTGCCATTTCAACATGACCATTAACACCCTGTTCACGTAAAATAGCCATCGTGGGTTTAGCACCTGTATTAATATAAGGTGCACTAATATCCTCATTGATATCAAATCCTACTTCCATATGTAAACCCGGATCGCCAGCTTTAAGGATTGCATCATATTCTTCGCTGGCACATTTAGGATTATCACGTAATCTTTGCATGTGATAGGAGGTTTCTGACCAGGCCCGATGAAATTGCGTTCGGGTATTACTTAAAACAATCCTATTGTTAAAAATAAAATCGATTCTATCGCTGGTTAAGGGTCGGCCTATTACATGTGTCATGCTCTCCATACCCATTTCTTTGATATAGGTAAAAATAGCATCATGATCAGCTTTTCTGATCTGTATAACTGCGCCTAATTCTTCATTAAATAAGGCCGGTATAATTTCATTCTGATTAACACAAATATTATTAATCCCAACTTCAAGACCACAATGTCCTGCAAATGACATTTCTAATAAAGTAGTCAATAGACCTCCATCGGAACGGTCATGATAGGCTAATAATTTATCATTAAGATTAAGTTCCTGAATCATTTTAAAAAATGATTTAAACGTATCCGTATCATCAAAATCAGGAGAAGTATCACCAATCTGACTGTACACCTGAGACAGCGAAGACCCACCCATACGATGACGTCCACGTCCCAAATCAATGAGTACTAATTCTGTATCACCCTGATTCATCATAATTTGCGGAGTCAATGTGGAGCGGACATCCTGGACACGTGAAAAAGCAGATATAATTAATGATAGCGGTGCTGTTACTGATTTATCTTCACCCTTATCATTCCAGACAGATTTCATCGACATGGAATCTTTACCGACAGGAATGGTAATGCCTAATTCGGGGCATATTTCCATACCGACAGTTTTTACAGCATCATATAAACCCGCATCTTCACCCTTATGACCAGCCGGTGCCATCCAGTTGGCAGAAAAAACAATATCTGATAGCTTATCAATTCGAGCAGAAGCGATATTAGTTAATGCCTCACCGATGGCCATCCGTGCAGAAGCAGCATGATCAACCAGGGCAATGGGACTGCGTTCGCCAATTGACATGGCCTCTCCAGTGATTTCCTGATAACCGCTACAGGTAACAGCCGCATCAGCCATAGGCACTTGCCAGGGTCCAACCATTTGTTCTTGTACAACCTGTCCGGTGACTGAGCGATCACCAATGGTAATTAAAAATGATTTATCAGCCACAGACGGTAAATGTAATATGCGATCGACCGCATCTGATAAGTCAATACTATCGGTATTAAATGAGTTTTGAACAGTATTATCACGTGTCACATGACGAGACATTTTAGGTGGTTTACCCAACAACACTTCAAGAGACATATCAATGGGTTTATTGCCAAAATGCTGGTCATTAAGTATTAGACGCTGTTCCTTAGTGGCAGTGCCTAAAATCGCATAAGGCGCCCGTTCACGCTGACAAATTTGTTCAAATTGTTCAATATTTTCTGGGGCAATTGCCATCACATAACGTTCTTGTGATTCGTTACACCAGATTTCCATAGGAGACATACCGTGTTCATCATTAGGTACTTCACGAAGTTCAAATACAGCACCCCTGCCTGCGTCATTAACCAGTTCAGGTAATGCATTTGAAATCCCGCCAGCACCCACATCATGAATTGAAAGAATAGGATTATTTTCGCCCAGCTGCCAACAGCGATCAATAACTTCCTGACAACGTCGTTCCATTTCAGGATTGCCACGCTGTACAGATGCGAAATCAAGATTTTCACAGCTACTACCTGAATTCATTGACGATGCAGCGCCGCCGCCTAAACCAATAAGCATGGCAGGACCACCTAATAAAATAATTTTAGAACCTTCCGGAACAGCACCTTTGATAACATGCTCTGCCTTTAAGTTACCTACACCGCCTGCCAACATAATTGGTTTGTGATACCCCCTGACCTCAGTGCCTGTAGAGGTATTAATTTTTTCTTCAAACGTTCTAAAATAACCGCAAATATTAGGCCGGCCAAATTCATTATTAAATGCAGCTGCACCAATTGGTGCTTCTAACATAATATCCAGAGCCGAGACAATCCGATCGGGTTTTCCATAATCAAATTCCCAGGGCTGCATTAAATTAGTTATTTTTAAGTTAGACACTGAAAAACCACACAATCCCGCTTTTGGTTTGGAGCCCTGCCCCGTTGCACCTTCATCACGTATTTCTCCACCGGAACCTGTGGCTGCACCAGGAAGTGGTGATATGGCAGTGGGATGATTATGTGTTTCAACTTTCATTAAGATATGGCAGTCTTCCTGTGAATAACGATATTCTGAAGTGTCACTATTTGGATAAAAGCGATTAACATTAAAACCTTCTATTACTGCGCAATTATCACTATAAGCAGAAAGTATACCTTCTGAATTATGATGATAAGTATTTCTAATCATGGAAAACAGGGATTTTTCTTGTGCTTTATCATCAATCGTCCAGTCTGCATTAAAAATTTTGTGCCGACAATGTTCTGAGTTTGCCTGAGCAAACATCATGAGTTCGACATCGGTTGGATTTCTACCCAACTGAGTAAAATTAGTAACCAGGTAATCAATTTCATCTTCTGCAAGAGCAAGCCCCAATTGAACATTGGCCTCAACCAACGCTTTACGACCTTGTTCAAGAATGGGAACAGTTGTGAATGGACTTGGATGATGCTGTGCAAATAAAGCGTTGGCCTGTTCTATTTCAAACAAACAGGTTTCTATCATTCTGTCATGTAGTACATGAGACAGTTCATCACGATGAGTATCGAATAATTGATAATTAGCTGGAAGTTCAATTGTATATAGAACACCTCGTTCTATACGATTAATATCGTGTAATCCACAGTTATGAGCAATATCAGTTGCTTTACTGGCCCAGGGAGAAATCGTGCCTATTCTTGGTACTACAAGGAACTCAGCACCAGAATAGTCAATATCGATTGATTGTGCACCATACATTAATATTCGTTCTAAAACAGTTTGTTGTGCTGGTGTTATTTTTTTTTCAGAATTAACAAAATGAATATATTGACTGGTCACCGAATGAATACCGGGTACAACTGCGCGCAGTTTATGTAATAATTTTTCAATTCTAAAGGGTGATAAGGCTGATTTGCCACGCAGAATTAGCATTTTATATTGTCTCTCTTGAAAGATATTGGATATTCAACCTATTTTAGCAAAATATAGGCAATTTAGGGTAGAGACGATCACGGGTATTATCAAATTATAACAACTACCAATGACTTCTCAAGGTTGAGAAAAATATAGAATCTTTTTATTTTCAGTCACCTACATTATTCTACAGTAGTAACAGTGAAAACTTTTTAATTAACAAATAGTGACAAAAACCATTAAAAACATCTTAATTTGCGGCATAGCTGATAGTTTCTAATTTGTTAGATCATCAAAAGATGATGTTAATGACATAAAAAAGATAAAACTCAGTAAAAACCCTCTACAATCCGTTGATGTTTTTTCAAATATTTCTGAATTTTCTCATTATATTGGTTTAATTGCAGAAATTATTGCTAATGAAATAGAAACGAATCTACACGGCTTATTTTTTTTAACAGGATTATTTCATGATGCTGGGAGTTTGCTTTTGGCTCTTAAATATCTGGATTATGAGCGATTTAAAATAGAGCAAATTCTGCACCCTATTTACACTACCATTGCTGGAAAAATTAACACTGAAGGAATAACCATGGCTGCCGTATTAAAATTAGCGGTTTATTTAACTGCAAACATTTAGGGTCATGTTGTTGATAGCTCAGTAGAATTTAAGTTATTATATAATAATACTGGATGATTCATCACTTAATCTGATTATGGGGGAGATTAGCTTATTATCCAAATTATGGGCGAGTCATCTCCAATTCTACAGCTCTTCATTGAATTGAAGAGCCTCCCTGATTAATTTACTTTTATTTTGGTATATATACATCATGAATAAGGCCATTAATACAAAACAGATTGATAAGTTAGAACAGGAACTTAAACAAAAAAAACAGTAGAACATATTCTTCGTCTACACCGGGAAATTCTTGAATTGATCCTTGAGTATAAACCACTACATCAAATTCTGGCTTTTATTACTCAAAATATTGAAGCACAAGAAGAGAATGTTTTATGCTCAATCTTATTACTGGATGATGAGGGTAAAAAACTCTATAACGGTTCTGCACCCAGTCTTCCTGATTTTTATAATAATGCGATTGAAGGATTAGCGATTGGCGAAGGTGTGGGTTCATGTGGGACAGCGGCTTTTACTGGCAAGCGTATGTTGGTTGAAGATATTCAACATCATCCTTTTTGGGAACCATTCAGGGGGCTGGCAGAGAGAGCAAAACTCCGATCATGCTGGTCTGAACCGGTATTAAACTCTAAGGGAAAGGTGCTTGGCACCTTTGCTCTTTATTCACGTCAGGCCTCAATGCCGTCATCTCAACAACTTGAACTTATTTTCAATATAGCCAAATTAACAACGCTTGCTATAGAACGACATAAAGCAATGGAATATTTGCGTATGTCTGCTTCAGTCTATGAACATAGTAATGATGCAGTACTAATTACAGATGCCAATAACCGTATTGTTTCAATTAATCCTGCCTTTAGTCGTATAACCGGCTATGTCATTGAAGATATACATGGACAGGATCCTCATATTTTATCATCAGGACGACAGGACATAATATTTTATACCAAAATGTGGCAGCAACTGACTAAGAAACATTTCTGGGAAGGTGAGTTATGGAATCGAAGAAAAGATGGAACGGTGTATCTGGAATGGGCATCCATTACTTTATTACGTGACGATAATGGTATGGTTTCCAGACATATTGCTGTATTTACAGATATTACTGAACGTAAGAATGCAGAAGAAATGATTAGCAAGCAGGCTAACTACGACATGCTGACCAACCTTCCTAATCGTAACCTGTTTCTCGACCGGCTTGAACAGACAATTAAAAAAGGCAAACGAAGACATATCCAGTTTGCCTTATTATTTTTGGATCTTGATAACTTTAAAAGTGTCAATGATAGTCTGGGACACCAGCAAGGTGATAAGCTGTTAACCATGGTCGCCAGACGTCTTATGGCTTGTGTACGTGAATCTGACACAGTTTCCAGACTAGGTGGTGATGAATTTACAGTACTATTACATGATATAGCGGATCTGGCAAATATTAATAATACGGCTGCTAAAATTCTTGAACAACTGCGCAGACCCTATCGCTTAACTGAAAACATCACTATCATTTCTGCCAGTATCGGGATCACGGTTTATCCAAATGATGCAACCGAGCAGAGTGATTTAATCCGTAATGCTGATCAGGCCATGTATGCGGCAAAAAAAGCAGGCAAGGATACTTATAATTATTTTACTGCTTCATTACAGGCTGAAACAGAACGTAAACTCTATTTACGTGATCAACTGCGTCAGGCTATTAGCAATGATCAATTCGAGCTATATTACCAGCCAATCTTTGAACCTGAATCTGGAAAAATTATAGAAGCAGAGGCACTGGTGCGCTGGTACCATCCAGAAGAAGGACTTTTAGGTCCCAATGAATTTATCAGTGTGGCTGAACAAATGGGGCTGATTGTCCCTCTGGGAGACTGGATTTTTACAGAGGCATGCCGTCAGGCAATAAGGTGGAAAAAATTATATGGCAAAAATGCACCCGCTATTGCGGTTAATAAATCAACTCAGGAGTTTGTTCAGGCTGATTGTGCCGAACGAATCTTACTGACCTTGCAGGAAACTGGGCTTTCATCTGACAGTATAATTCTTGAAATTACAGAAAGCCTGTTGATGGATGAAAATAGCAATGCACTAAAGAATCTTCAACGATTTAAACAGGCAGGTATAAAAGTGGCCATTGATGATTTCGGTACCGGGTATTCTTCTCTTAGTTATCTACGTCGTTTTCCTGTTGAGCTGATTAAAATTGACCGGGCATTTATTACTGAATTAGAACATGTAGCGGGAGACAGGGCACTGGTAAGTGCAATTCTTTCTATGGCAAAAAGTCTGGGAATAATGGTTGTGGCTGAGGGAATAGAAACTCAATGGCAGTTAGACTGGTTAATTGCACATGAGTGTGAATATATCCAGGGTTATCTGATTGGATGTCCGATTCCAGCGAATGAATTTGAAGATAAATTTTTAATCGGTTAATTTTATCTCTAACAGCTTTACCATCGATTATGCCCTGTTCATTGCCATTATTTTGAACGCTTTAATTAATTAAACATAACATTTACAGCGATTTCTGCCTGCTTCTTTTGCTGAATAAAGAGCCATATCAGCTTGTTTGAAGAGATCTATTTCATTAAGTAGAATCCCTGATAATGTTGAAACACCTATGCTTACAGTAATTATATTAATGACTTCAGAGTACTTATGCTTTATTGCAAGAGCTTTGATATTTGTTCTGATATTTTCTGCTACCTGGTAAGCCCCCTGACTATTGGTTGAAGGCATTAATACTACAAATTCTTCTCCTCCAATTCGTGCTGTAATATCTGTTTCTCTTGGAACCGTTTCTTTAATTGTCAGGGCGACATTTTTTAGCGTATCATCGCCAGAATCATGTCCATAGTGATCATTGTAGCTTTTGAAATAATCAATATCGATTAATATGAGTGACAAAGGTTGTTGTGAACGTTTTGCTGAGATAATTTCATGAGCTAAACGATTTTCGTAGATCCGACGGTTGAAAATCTGAGTGAGTGGGTCAATTTCACTCAGTTTTTTCAGGTGTTCATTTGCTCGTGTTAACTCTTCTGTACGTTTTAATACCTGTTCTTCAAGCTGTTCACTATATGCTTTCAACTTTTTTTCAGCCTGTTTTCGTTCTTTAAATCGAGTTTCAAGCATTGCCTTCATTTTATTAAATTGTTGCTCTAGTATGACTAGCTCACCAAGACCATTAAAAGCGCTTTTTTCATCAGATTTACCTTCAGCGATTGCAACTGACTTTGAAACAAGTTGTTTAATTGGACTGGTAATATAATAGTTTATTATTAAAAGTAGAAAGATCACAACACAAAGCAGTAATAGACCAATTTCAACAGCATAACTTTTTACCTGATTAATGATTTTTTCTTGCTCATGACTCAAATCATACACAGCATATATCCCTCCAATATTTGAAGGTCTAATTTCATCAGGTCGGCGAGATAATATTAATGGAAAATAAGCATTAATTTGCTGATTTTCAATATCAACATGAATATCAGCTCGATTCATTTTTTGTATTTTTAAAAATCGCTGGAAATCGAAATCAGGAAGAATATTTATGGCTTGATGACTTATAACCATCAGTTGTGTAGCATGTAAAATATATCCTTTTTCGTCAATTGCAGCTAATATCTTGTATCTGGGATTAACACCTCTTCCAGATAAATCTTTGCGAAAATGCTTAAATTGGCTATTGTCTACTTCTTGATCGGTTTCACGTTGTAATAAAGCCAGATCCTGACTGACAAACTCAATACTTGATGCAATAAGTTCTGAACTGGAATCGTGGTAAATACGCCATGTCATGACTGACCACAAAAAAATAAAAAGAATCAAAACAAGTAATATCAATAATATCTTAAGAGATATATTACGAATTATTTTCATTCTTTATTGCTTTGTGGTAAAAAACGCGCATCAATAATATTTTCAACATCTGGAATTTTTCTCAATAATTGTCTCTCTATCATATATTTTGAAAGATCCGTTATAGTATCCTGTAAATTATTATTCAGTAATACTCTATTTTCTTCAAGATCGGGTAGTTTTAGTCCTTCGTATGATGCCAGCACTTCACTTGCACTGATATGCTGTCTTGGTGCCATTAGCCTGGCTGCATCCTGAGGCTGTAGTCTTAAATATTGACGAGCTTTAAAATAACCTATCAGTAAATTTTTCAATGTATGAGTATGAGCTTTAGTTGCTTCCTGGTGAACAACCAGTACATCAACTATCCGACCGGGAATTTTTCTGCTGTCAAATAACTGTTTTGCTCCTTGATGCAATAGCTGTGTTTTAACAGGTTCAAAAGATATTACCGCATCATTTGAAGTATAACAGTTGAGATGATTATCAAAAGAACAGCAGCAAAGTCCGGTGAACCGAAAAGTCATTATTATACAAGGGATAAAGTAAGGACAGGAATAAACTTTTCGCAGTAAGTTTACATTTTC
>JAHXHI010000273.1 GCA_025656775.1 gamma proteobacterium symbiont of Bathyaustriella thionipta | reverse complement strand
CGTCATCGATAGTTAATAGCGATTCGGTTATAAAAAATTATTTTTAGCCGTTAATTTATCAAAATATTTAGGTTCACCGGTTTTTGCTGTCAGGGAAAACATAAGGTAGGAAAATTGTGGCTGATATGGTACACTCGACTGTTGAGGCTTTATCATCAACTCAGGAATACCCGTAAATGATAAAACAACGTACGTTAAAAAATAGCATCAAGGCAACAGGTGTTGGCTTGCACTCGGGCGAAAAAGTGTATTTAACTTTGAGGCCCGCGCCAGTTAATACCGGCATTATCTTTCGCAGGGTTGATCTTGAAACGCCAATGGAGATACCTGCCAGGGCTGAAAATGTCGGTGATACCACTTTATCAACGACTCTGGTTAAAGATGGTGTAAAAATATCGACCGTTGAACATTTATTGTCGGCAATGGCCGGTATGGGAATTGATAACGCATATATTGATTTAAGTGCGCCTGAAGTGCCTATTATGGATGGTAGTGCAGGTCCGTTTGTATTTTTACTACAATCTGCCGGTATCGTTGAACAATCAGCTGCTAAACGTTTTATTCGTATTAAACGTAATGTGGTGGTTGAAGAAGGTGATAAATGGGTACGTTTTGAACCCTATGAAGGTTTTAAAGTGTCATTTATTATTGATTTTGAACATCCTGTCATTCAGGGGCGTTCACAATGTGCCGAAATGGACTTTTCTTCAACCTCTTTTGTTCGTGAAGTCAGTCGTGCCAGAACGTTTGGTTTTATGAATCAAATCGAACAACTCAGGGCAAATAACCTGGCTTTGGGCGGCAGTTTAAATAATGCCATCGTGATGGATGAATACCGAGTGCTTAACGAAGATGGTTTACGTTATGAAGATGAATTTGTTAAACACAAAATTCTGGATGCCATTGGTGATCTTTATTTATTGGGAAGTAGTCTGATTGGGGCTTTTAGTGGTCATAAGGCCGGACATGCTTTAAATAATAAAATTCTACGTGAGTTGCTGGCAGATGAATCAGCATGGGAAGAAGTCATTTTTGAAGATGAAAAACTGGCGCCAATATCCTATATGAAATCAATCGCTTCGGCATAAAGGTGGTAAGGCAGATAAATAAAATATAATAACAACGCTGCCCAAATAGAGTTTTAGCCGCCATTCTCAACATTGCGTGCTAAACGAATTAACGCTTCTTTTAATTCATTATTTTCAATATGTTCTGCACTATTTTGTATAATAGCTGCAGAATTTTGCGAGTAAAGAGGGCTCTCGTTGTCTTTTTTTACAGAAGCTTTAGATGCTGCCACTCTAATCACTATTTTTTTTAACTGATTGAATTG
This sequence comes from gamma proteobacterium symbiont of Bathyaustriella thionipta, assembly GCA_025656775.1. GTDB lineage: Bacteria > Pseudomonadota > Gammaproteobacteria > GRL18 > GRL18 > GRL18. The sequence continues at coordinate 36,520 of JAHXHI010000273.1, read as the reverse complement.
TGGTTCAGCGCATAGAGAACGTTTTAAAGTCGGTGTATAAAAACGTAATTTACTGGCCCAGGCAGGGCTAATAGCGGCCACAATCAGAGCTTGCTGGTTATCGTTATTGGAATTTTTTTTATTAGAAAATCCCAGAACAGTCACTTTTTCAGCAAATTCTGCGGGAAGGTAGGTTAATAACCGCTTTGACAAATATTCAAGATATCGACTGTGTTGCAGCAGGCGATCAAGGCTGGCTGAGGATTGTTGAAGAACTTTTTTCATGCAAACAGGCTTCTTAAATTTATTCAGGCTTAATGGAAACAAAAGAGGGAGAAATGTTTCCTGTCAATCACTAAAAATTATAGCATGGATTGCTTTTTAAATAATCAAACACTATTATTACATCTGATAGTGTAAGGCTGATGTGTCAGATATGTTTTTACCTTACTTTATTTAATTTTGTGTTAGCTCAAGACTTATAAATATGAATATTATTTTAGTTAGAAGAAAAAGCGGTACTGCGGTTGATATTAACCTGTCACGCCCCTTCATTATTGTTATCGCCTTATTGTTTCTTAGTTTGCCTGTTTTGAGCTATTATTTTGGTGTTATCTCCAGTAATGTTACACCTGTCATGGCCGATATTAACAAGCCCGAACATATCGAACCTATTCGGGAGGAATTAAACAGGATCATTGGCAGTATCTATAAAGAAGAGTTAGCCCAGCAACAAGAAGAACTTGATGCACTTAAACAGCATAATCAGGAAAATATCAATGCCTTAACCAATAATATGGCTAAGTTGCAGGCACATATTATTCGTCTTGATTCACTTGGAAATCGTTTAACTGAAGTCGCTCAATTGGACAAAAAAGCATTTAATTTTGACTTTTCACCTTCAATGGGAGGACTAGATGAGAGTCATACTACGCCACAACCCGGTGATACTCAGAATTTATTATTCTCCGAAAACCTTAAGTATGGCGAGTTTGTGAAACGAATGAATCAAATCACCCAGGATATTGATAATAGAAGCAAACAATTAGATATATTAGAAAATTTATTGATTGCAGAACATTTTAAATTAACCACAACACCCAGAGGAAAACCGGCTGAAAAAGGTTGGGTGTCATCCTATTTTGGTATGCGAAAAGATCCTTTTAATGGCAAACGAAAAATGCATAAAGGTATTGATGTCGCAGGAAAATCAGGGGCATCTGTTCTGGCGACTGCTGATGGTGTGGTTATTCGTGCTGAGAGACAAAATGGCTATGGTAAATTATTAGAAATTGATCATGGCCATGGACTGAGTACTCGTTATGGTCATAATAAAACGATTGCAGTAAAAGTGGGTGATATTGTTAAACAAGGTCAGGTGATAGCCAGCATGGGGTCAACGGGTCGTTCAACGGGTCCGCATGTACATTATGAAGTCTTGCGTAATGGCAGGCAGGTCAATCCACAAAAATATATAATTACGGTAAGAAAATAGCGTTTGAATTTTTCCCTTCTTCTGTTTAGCCTTATAATTCATAGCTTATAAGGTATTGGGCATCTCTATCAGTAGCAGAATTCATCAGAACTTACACCGCTTTATGTGACTTGAAGTAGACATCTTAGCGAATTGATATTAATTCTGACTTTTTATTCTATATTTAATTGATTTATCAATATTAATTAGTGGGTTTATGCTATGCTAATGGGTTATGATATTTAGAATATTATTCACTTTTTATTAAACATTTTATTAAAGTAAGATACTTACAAAAATTATGGTTGCAAAATTATTCAGGAAAATTTTCGGGAGTCGTAACGACCGGGAAGTAAAGCGTTATTTTAAAACAGTAGCGAATATTAATGCTCTGGAAGGCACATTACAAGAATTGACTGATGAAGAAATTCAGTCAAAAACCGATGAGTTCAGACAACAAGTAAAAGATGGAAAAACGCTGGAAGCTATCTTGCCAGAAGCATTTGCCACTGTTCGGGAAGCCAGCCGCAGAGTAATGGCGATGCGTCATTTTGATGTTCAGCTGGTAGGGGCTATGGTTTTAAATGAGGGTAAAATTGCCGAAATGCGTACCGGTGAGGGTAAAACTCTCATGGCAACATTGGCTGTTTATCTTAATGCTCTGAGTGGTGAAGGGGTTCATGTTGTTACAGTCAATGACTATCTGGCAGAGCGTGACGCCAAATGGATGGGCAAATTATACAACTTTCTTGGTATGTCAGTGGGTGTTATTTTATCAGGTCAGGATTCTGAACAAAAACGTGAGGCTTACGCGTCTGATATCACCTATGGCACCAATAACGAATTTGGTTTTGATTATCTACGCGATAATATGGCTTTTTCGACAGAAGATAAAGTCCAAAGAGGTCTCAATTTTGGTATCGTGGATGAAGTAGACTCTATTTTAATTGATGAAGCCAGAACACCATTGATTATTTCCGGGCCCGCAGAAGATAACTCAGATGTTTATCAGAGGGTCAATAAACTTATTCCTAAGCTGGCACAGCAGGAACCAGTGGTGGAATCCCTGGAAGAAGTCGAAGAGCCAGCGGGTGATTATACGGTTAATGAGAAAGATAAACAGGTTTTATTATCCAATGAAGGTCATCAGCATGTAGAAGAACTACTGGTTGAAGAAGGCCTTATTCAGGAAAATGAAAGCCTCTATGATCCCTCTAACATTATATTAATGCACCATATCAATGCAGCCTTAAGAGCTCACAGCCTGTTTACCAGAAATGTTGATTACATTGTCAGTAATGGCGAAGTCATTATCGTTGATGAATTTACTGGCCGAACGATGCCGGGTCGACGCTGGTCTGATGGTCTGCATCAGGCAGTTGAAGCTAAAGAAGGGGTTGCCATTCAGGTTGAAAATCAGACACTGGCCTCGATCACCTTCCAGAATTTGTTCCGCCTGTATAATAAATTATCAGGTATGACGGGTACTGCGGATACCGAAGCATTTGAATTTCATGAAATTTATAATCTTGAAGTCATTGTTTTACCGACCAATAACCCTATGCAGCGACAGGATCATGGTGATCTGATCTTTCTTACTCAGGAAGAAAAATTTGATGCAATTATTGAAGATATTAAAGATTGTCAGAGTAGAGGGCAGCCGGCTCTGGTGGGTACGGCATCTATTGAGGTCTCAGAATTATTATCAAATGCCTTAGATAAGGCAGGTATACAACATGAAGTTCTAAATGCCAAGCAGCATGCTCGTGAAGCCGATATCATTGCTCAGGCAGGATCTGCCGGCGCTATTACCATTGCAACCAATATGGCGGGTCGTGGTACTGATATTGTACTGGGCGGTAATATTGATGCGGCTATAGCAAAGCTGGATGATCCAGATGATGTGACAGTGCAAAAAATGCGTAATGAGTGGAAAGAGCTGCATGAGCAAGTGTTAAATAATGGTGGTTTGCACATTATTGGTACTGAGCGGCATGAGTCACGTCGTATTGATAATCAGTTAAGAGGTCGTTCAGGACGTCAGGGTGATCCGGGTTCATCACGTTTTTACTTGTCACTGGACGATAATCTGATGAGAATTTTTGCCTCTGAAAAGATGGCTGGTTTAATGCGTAAGCTGGGTATGGAAAAAGGTGAAGCCATTGAACATAAATGGGTCACTCGCTCCATTGAAAATGCTCAACGCAAAGTCGAAGGACATAACTTTGATATACGTAAGCAATTGCTTGAATATGATGATGTGGCTAATGATCAGCGTAAAGTGATTTATGAACAGCGCAGTGATTTAATGGCTACAGAAGATATTTCTGACTTAATTGTTGATATTCGTGCTGATGTGGTTAATCAATTTATTAATAACTATATCACGCCAGAAAGTATTGAAGAACAATGGGATATACAGGGACTTGAAGAGAGACTTAAAAGTGAGTTTTCCCTGGAGCTTCCGGTTGCATCATGGTTGGCCGAAGATGATAATCTGCATGAAGAACCACTAAGAGAACGTATTCTTGAGGAAATGGTTAAGTCCATTGAACAAAAAGAAGAATTAATTGGTTCTGAAATGATGCGCCGTGTTGAAAAAGGCGTCATGCTTGAAGTGCTTGACAGTCTGTGGAAAGAACATCTTGCGGCAATGGATTATTTGCGCAAAGGTATTGGTTTACGCGGGTATGCACAAAAGAATCCCAAGCAGGAATATAAGCGAGAGTCTTTTGAGTTATTTACTGATTTATTAGATCGTGTTAAATACGATGTAATCGCTCGATTGAGTATTATGCAAATTCGCGAAGAACCTGATTTAAGTGAATTTGAGCATCATGAACAACCCGAAATGGAATTTCAGCATGATGGTGTTAACTCTTTAGGCAGTGAAGCTACGGATGAGGGCTCGCAAGACAAATCTGATGCAGATGATAAAGCTCAGCCATTTGTCAGAGATGGGCAAAAAATAGGTCGAAACCAGCCTTGTCCTTGCGGGTCGGGCAAGAAATATAAGCAGTGTTGCGGCAAGCTCAGTTAATTTTCTCTTGCTTATATTGAATAGAAAATGCCCACAAATGTGGGCATTTTTATTTAAAAGTGCGCTTAACTGATGCTTTTTTGCATTAACTGTATACTGACTGAAAAATTGTCTAAAAAAGGCTAAAAAATGTCAATAGAAATTAATCTTCCTGAAATGCACCCTGTCTCAGGTTTTAAACTGGGAACTGCTTGCGCGGGTATTAAACTTGCTGAGCACAAAGATGTTGTTATTATGTCGTTTCCTGCCACGGCTAATGTTGCCGGTGTTTTTACCCAAAATGCATTTTGTGCGGCTCCCGTTCATATTGCAAAAACGCATTTGCAGGAAGCTCAAGCACAGTATTTTATTGTTAATACCGGTAATGCCAATGCCGGGACAGGTGAGCAGGGTATGGCCGATGCCCTGGCAACTTGTGAGCAACTGGGCAAAATAACAGGGACTGGAGAAAATAGTGTTTTACCTTTTTCTACCGGTGTTATCGGCGAAACGTTACCTGTTAATAAGATTATCAGTGCACTGCCAGATGCCTTGAATAACTTATCGGAGCAGGGCTGGAAAGAGGCTGCTCAAGGTATTTTAACAACGGATACCTGCACCAAAGGTGCATCCACTCAAGTGAGCATTGCGGGTGAATGGGTCACAATCACTGGTATTTCTAAAGGTTCTGGCATGATCAGGCCTGATATGGCAACCATGTTAGGTTTTGTGGCTACGGATGCCGCAATTGAACCCATGCTGTTGCAGACAATGTTGAAATATGGCGCTGACCACTCGTTTAACCGGATCACTGTTGATGGTGATACATCCACTAATGATTCCTGTATGCTGGTGGCAACAGGCTGTTCTAAAGCGCCACTTATTACTAATGACGATCACCCTGATTACCAGACATTACTAACGGCTGTTACTGATGTACTGGAACAATTAGCAAAAGCCATTGTGCTCGATGGTGAAGGAGCGACCAAATTAATTAATATCAAAGTAAAAGCGGGTAAAACAGAACAGGAATGTCAGAATGTGGCCTATACTATTGCTCATTCACCCCTGGTTAAAACAGCATTTTTTTCCAGTGATCCGAACTGGGGACGTATTCTGGCTGCGGTAGGCCGGTCAGGTATTAATGACTTTGATATTAATGCCCTGGAGGTTTATCTGGATGAGGTCTGTCTGGTACGTCAGGGTGGACGGGCAGATGACTATACTGAAGCGCGTGGTCAGTCGGTTATGGATCAGGATGAAATTACGGTGACGGTTGATTTGCAAAGAGGGCTGGCAGAGACACAAATCTGGACCTGTGATCTTTCTTATGACTATGTGAAAATCAATGCCGAATACAGAACCTGAGATAAATACTGATACAATCGTGCATGTGGCAGTCGCTGTTATTGTTAAAGATAACAGAGTCTTAATCTCAAAAAGAGCAACAAATGTTCATCAGGGCGGTTTATGGGAATTCCCTGGTGGTAAGGTTGAAAGAGGTGAAACCATTGTTCAGGCGCTCTCAAGAGAAATTAAAGAAGAACTGGGAATCCAGATAGTACACACACGTCCTTTGATAAAACTCATACATCACTATCCAGATAAAAGTGTTTTATTAGAAACGCAGATTATCTCTGAATTTGAGGGAAAACAGTATTCAACTGCTGAAAATCTGGTGCAGAAAGGTTTAGAAGGACAAATAGTAAAGTGGGTTAAGTTAGACGAGCTGACTCATTATCAGTTTCCACAGGCCAATAAAGCAATAATAAAAGCACTGTGTTTGCCAGATGCTTATTTAATATCACCTGATCCATTGAGTGAAGAAGCTGATAAACAGGCTATAAAGCAATTTTTACAAGCGTTTGCAGAACACTGCAATTTTCAGCAAGTGATTCAATTAAGAATAAAATCACTTAAGCAAGCGCAACTTAATCCAATGTTGGAGCAAGCGTTTGATATTGCAGCAAAACAACAGGTTCGAGTGTTAGTAAATTCATCAATGAACCTAAAGTATGCTATTAGTCAACTCAGTTCAGGCATACACTTAACCAGTTTTCACCTGCACGATACTGATTTTGTTAAACACTATCGCGATCAATTTGCGCATAAAATGATAGCGGCTTCGTGTCATTGTCAGAAAGATGTTGAGCGTGCCAATGATTTAGAATTAGATTTTATTGTTATTTCACCGGTAAAAGAAACCCCATCACATCCAGATCAGAAACCCATGGGCTGGACACAATTTAAACAATTAACAGATCGTGCAAAAATGCCGGTATTTGCTTTAGGTGGAATGAAACCGGGTGATATTAAAGACGCTCAAAATAAAGGTGCTCAGGGAATTGCTGCCATCAGTAGTTTGTGGAAGTAAAACTAATAAGATATAGGATAAACTTTTGTGAGAAATCCAAAAAAATACCTGAATAATAAATACATTCGAATGCTTGCTATGAGTCTGATAATTATTCTTGCTTTGATCCTGGTACAGGATTTTGCTGATTTTCTGGATGAACATTCAGATAAGGTGGTTAATCTCGGTGTTAATCCTCACTGCAATTCAGTCACCAGCATTTGTAGTGCTTCTATTATAAATGAGGGTGAATTTCAGCGTATTGGTTTTGCTGTTAAAGACGCCGCTGTTGCAGACTCAGAATTTCCTGTCATGCTGACCGCTGTTGGTTTCGACTTTGAAGGTATTGATTCGGTGTCAGTCTCGTTTGAAATGCCGGGCGAAGATTTTGATGATAATCTGGTGTTATTATCACCTGACAAGTCAACTCATCAGGTTGTCCCGGAAAAATGGCATGCTGTGGTAAAACTAACCAATGTAACAAGTACTCGAAGTGACTGGCTGGCGGTTGTCCGTTTGAAATCCAGTACCAGAGAATACAGGGCTGAGTTTCCTTGCCACTTTTAAGCCATTTACTGCAGTATTTTATTTACAGTCGTCTCATCGGATAAATTGTCAGGTAAACTAACAGATTCCCCTTTAATTCGGTGCTCTTCACTGGCCCATGCCCCTAAATCAATTAATCGACAACGTTCAGAACAAAAAGGACTCCAGGGTTTAGACTGGTAATAATCATGTTCCTTTGTACAACCGGGGCATTTTACGATAAGTTTTTTCATGTTTTTTTATATCAAATCACTCATAATACACTGCTATAATGCACAACAGGATAGTTGGAATTCAACATCGTTAGAACAGGGACCAGGACGCCCGCTGCTTGAAGGCATCATAAAGCGGACACTGAAACGATGTTTTCCACCGCTCATTTCAGCATAGAAATCGGCATCAGAAGAGAGTAAAACACGAATTAATTGAAATGGGATGCTGGTATCAAGCGATTGTTGATAAAAGCCCTGTTCTGCTAAAACAGGTGTATTGATTGCACTTTCACGTAATAGTCCAAGAATGACACTAATGGATAGACGATAATTTTCCAAAAGGTCCAACCATGATTCCAGAATCTCAATTCGTTGTTCAGGCGGTTGTTTAAGCCAAAAATGATAGATAGGAATATCAAAATCACAGCTGCCGCCTGGGATTGAGTCACGTTGGCGTATGAGTTTCAAAAGTTCATTATTACGAAGTGCATCACAGGAATGACTTTGAGATGATTTTAAATTCAGTGTGTAGCTGTCAAGTTTTTTTAATGTATCATCTAATATAGAAGAATCAACACCAGGACGTGAACTGATGGCAAGTAATGCGGATGTTTGACGTTCTAATTCTTTAACCAGCTCAGAGCGTAAATCAATACGACTCATAATATTTAATATATCAAGTATATGACTGATTGTGCTGCGACTATCCCAGATAGAATAGCCCCGCATTGAATACCGTGCTTGTTGAAATAAAAATTCAAGGCGCAACAGGGTTCTTATCCGTTCATTAAGGGGGAGTTCATATATAGTGGAGTTTGTCACGTCAATAAGTGCTTCATGTTAGAGTTTACGCAGCAAAAGAAATCCTGATTCGATATTGTCCGACATCTTGCCTGAGGTTGCAACAAAGATTTCTGTAAACAAGCCTAAATGACAGGACATAAACTAATTTTTGTGCGCTAGAGAACAGTAATATTGAAACAGGGACGCCACTTTTAAATGGAGCTCCTCTAAAGTACCAGAATTATCAATAATATCATCTGCGTGATCCAGGCGACTCTGCCGATCAACCTGAGAATTGATAATTTTGTTAATCAAACTTGAAGAACAATGATCTCTCTGGCTGATGCGCGCAATTTGCAGTTCAACAGGAATATCAACAACCAGAATTCGATCAAACTGGTTTTCAGTGTTGGTTTCAAAGAGCAACGGGATAGAGATAATAACAATCGTATTGGTTGTTTGTTGTGCCAGTGCTGTGATTGTTGAATCAATTTTTTGATAAACCAGTGGATGTAAAAGTGACTCAAGTTGTTGTTTTCTAGTCTTTGATGAAAAAATGAGTGAACGTAATTGAGTGCGATCAATCTGACCGGCAGAAGTAAACAGTTCAGGCCCAAACATCTGGTGTACTGCTTTTATTGCATCATTGGGTGATTCCTTTAAAGAACCGGCTAATAACTCTCGTGCTATCGTGTCAGCATCAATAATTGTCAGGCATTCAGGGTGTTCAGATTGAGCAGCAATTTCCTGAAATAGATCGGTGACGGCTGTTTTACCGCTGCCAATTCCCCCGGTGAGGGCAATTGTCAGCATTAAAGCCCCACAAGATTAAAATAAAAGTGCATGATTGGTTTACCCCAAAGCAAACTGATAAAACCGGCAGCAGCAAGATAAGGCCCAAAGGGAATAGGAATATTTTTATCACGACCTAGAAAGAGAATAAGAGAAATGCCCACCACCGCACCCACTAGAGCGGAAAGTAATAAAATTAATGGTAAAGCCTGCCATCCTGCCCAGGCACCCAGGACCGCCAATAATTTAAAATCACCAAAGCCCATGCCTTCTTTGCCGGTAATTAACTTAAACAGTTGATAGACAATCCATAAGGACATATAACCGGCAATTGCACCAATGACACTATTCTCTAATGATACCTCTGATATCCGTAATAAACTGATTAAAAGACCCAGCCATAGAAAAGGCAGGGTAATATTATCCGGTAATAATTGAGTATCAAAATCAATCATTGTTAAGGCTATCAGAGCCCAGGTTAAAAACAGCAGAGCCAGGGTAAGCCATTGAACACCAAAATAATAAGCAACCAGCACTGAAAGTAAGGCGGTGCTGAGTTCAATGATGGGGTAGCGAATAGATATAGCTGAGCCGCACTGAGAGCACTTGGCTCTGAGAAATAGCCAGGAAATCACAGGAATATTTTCCAGGGCGGTAATTTGATGGCCGCAAGCAGGACAACGAGAACGTGGAATCGATAAATTAAAGGGCTCAGTCTCATTATTTACCGCTTCAGGAAAATGATAGCTGGACTTCTCGGACTTAAATTCATCGGATAAAAAAGTAACACAGTCACTTTGCCATTCTCGTTTGAGCATGATTGGCAGACGGTAGATCACTACATTTAAGAAGCTGCCGACCAACAGACTGAGTAAAAAAACAGATACAAGAAAAAAATTCGGGTTTAAATTGAGATAATCAACAATACTCATAGGCAATTAAACAACGGCACCCATTTGGAAAATTGGCAGATACATCGCAACAACAATACCACCAATGATGACCCCTAAAACAGACATAATAATGGGTTCAAGCAAGCTGGTTAAACCATCAACCAGATTATCAACTTCAGCTTCATAAAAATCAGCCACCTTACCCAGCATGGTATCGAGGGCGCCGGATTCTTCCCCAATCGCAGTCATTTGTAAAACCATATTAGGAAATACACCTGTATTTGTCATGGCTTTATTCAATTGCGTACCGGTTGATACTTCCTGTTGAATCTGATCAACAGCATTACTAAAGACAATATTACCAACCGCACCTGAAACAGAACCAAGTGCTTCAACTAATGGTGTACCCGCGGCAAACATGGTTTGTAAGGTTCTGGCGTAACGGGCAACTGCGGCTTTTTCCAGAATAGGCCCAATAATCGCCATTTTAAGGGCGAGTTTGTCTAAACCTTCACGCATTTTTCTGGAACGTTTTTTAGTATAACTAAAGACAAAGATCGCCAGACCTGCAGAACCAAATACTGCCCACCACCATTCCTGTAGAAAACGGGACATATCCACTACAAATTGAGTGGGTGCCGGTAAAGAAGCACCAAAGTTTGAAAACATATCCTCAAATTGCGGAATAACAAATAATAATAAGATGGTAATAACAATGACCGCCACAACCATCACCGCAATGGGATAAAACATGGCTTTTTTAATTTTAGCCTTAAGTGCTTCGGTTTTTTCTTTGTAGGTGGCTACTTTATCTAGAATACTGTCTAAAATACCCGTATGCTCACCTGCCTGAACCAGGTTGCAGTATAAATCGTCAAAGTGCAAAGGAAATTTTCTTAACGCTTCAGTGAGCGAACTGCCGCCTTCAACATCAGCTTTGATGGCTAGAATCATTTCGGACATATTGGCATTTTCATGGCCATTACCAACAATCTCAAAGGATTGTACCAGGGGTACCCCGGCCTTCATCATGGTGGCCAGCTGTCGAGAAAAAATGGCGATGTCCAATGGAGTGATGGCTTTTTTCTTAGGCCCGCCTATGCCAAATAATGGCTTTGGCTTGGGTTTTATTTTCAGTACATTGATCCCTTCACGTCTCAACTGAGCTTTGGCTAAAGCAGAGTTCTTGGCTAGAACCTCTCCTTTTTTACGGTTCCCATTTCTATCAGCACCTTCCCAGATAAAAATTGGAATTTCTTTTTCTTTAGCAGCCATTGTTAATCCTTAGTTATAAAACTTTTTAGGGTTTCGTTTTAAGTTTTTATCTTGATCTAATCTTTTGTAACCCGGTTTATTTCTTCAAGACTGGTAATACCATCCATTACTTTTTTGAGTCCAGACTCTCTTAAGTCAGGAATCCCTTCTTTTTTGGCTTGATCGGCCAAATCAATGGCATTACCGCCTTCCATAATAATGCGCCCCATTTCATCTGAAACTTTCATGACCTGATAGATACCGACGCGGCCTTTATAACCGGCATTACAACTGGAACAGCCAACAGGTTTATAGACTTCAAAACCCTGTGCTATATTTTCTTCAGTAAACCCCTCTTCAAGTAAGGCTTCTTTGGGAATGTCAACTGCTTGCTTGCAACTTTCACATAATCGGCGTGCTAACCGCTGGGCGATAATCAGGCTGACGGCGGATGCGATATTATAGGGAGGAACACCCATGTTCATCAGACGACCAAGCGTTTGAGGTGCGTCATTAGTGTGCAGGGTTGAAAGTACCATATGTCCGGTTTGTGCTGCTTTAATACCTATTTCGGCAGTTTCCAGGTCACGAATCTCACCCACCATTACAATATCTGGATCCTGACGTAAAAATGAACGCAGTGCGGCAGCAAATGTAAGCCCGGTTTTTGGGTTGACATTGACCTGATTCACTCCGGGCAAATTAATTTCAGCAGGATCTTCTGCGGTTGAGATATTAACGCCTTCAGTATTGAGAATATTTAAGCCGGTATACAATGAAACAGTTTTACCTGAGCCTGTGGGGCCTGTCACCAGAATCATCCCCTGTGGTTTTGACAGGGCATCCAGATAAAGTTGTTTTTGAAATTCCTCATAGCCCAGCGCATCAATACCTAATTTGGCACTACTGGGATCAAGAATACGCAATACGGCCTTTTCGCCAAACAGTGTCGGACAGGTACTGACACGAAAATCAATGGCTCGATTCTTAGAAATCTTTAAGCGCATGCGGCCATCCTGAGGAATACGGCGCTCAGAAATATCAAGACGGGATAAAACCTTAATACGTGCCAGTATTCGAGGTGTTAAATTAACGGGAGGCTTGGCCACTTCCTGCAGCAGGCCGTCAATTCTTAAACGTACCCGAAAAAACTTTTCATACGGTTCAAAATGAACATCAGAAGCCCCTTTATTGATGGCATCTAATAAGATTTTATTGACAAATTTTACCACAGGCGCATCATCAGCGCTCTTTCCTGCAACCTCTTCATCTTCCTGCTCTGAATCTTCATAATCCAGCCCTTTAAGATCATCATCACTGAATTCATCCATATTCATGGAGCTATCAACATCGGAGAGTGCTTTTTCAATGGCGACTTCGAGCTTGTCTGCTTCAACTAGAATTGCTTCAGTGCTTAGACCTGACTGGAATTTTATTTCATCAAGTGCCGCAATATTGGTTGGATCGGCAACGGCAATAAAAAGTCGAGCACCTCTTTTAAATAAAGGCAGAGCATGGTGTTTGGTGATAAGATTTTCTTTGATAACATTGATCGTGCTACTTTCTAGTTCAACGGTACTAATATCGAGTAATGGTGTTCCAAATTCAGTTGAAGCAAGAGTTGCGATATCAAGTGATTTGACCAGGTTTTTAGTGGTCACATATTGAACAAAAGGCAGTTTATTTTTTTTTGCAGAATCAATGGCATTAACAGCATCTTGCTCACTAAGGAGATTCTGCATAACAAGCTGTCTTGCCAGACCAGTTAACTGAGATGATTGTTGCGCTAATACCATAATATCTTTTTGTCTCTGTCTTTTTATTGCTGAAAAATGCTTACATGGTTTTCTGGTGATGGATAAATAATTTTCTGGATAACTCTATTCTAGTACGAACTTTAATTATAGACAAAAAATTATTGTTTTTTCTCAATAAAATCGTAAAAATGAGATATATTTCCAAAAATTTTGGATTATTTAGATATAATTTTCAAATAACACGACATGTACATGCAAAATTACATGTTAATCACGACTCCATTTTTACGGGAAATGGTAAAAATGTATCTACTGGCTGATTTTTTCCTGAGTTAATATTCATTAAGAAAGAGCGGGACTTAGTTTTATGAAAGTGCGATTATAAATGAATTGGTTAAAAACAGAAAAAATACTCTGACCCTATTGTCTTATTTATTTTAAGTTCGAAATAGAGTCTAAAAGGTTTATTATGAAAAACAAAATAAAATGTGCCATTATTGGTTGCGGCAGAATTGCGCTTAAGCATTTTGAAGCCATTAATCAGCATCAAGATTCACTTCAGCTGGCGGCAGTATGTGATACCAATGCAGAGTTGGTCAAACAAATAGCAACAGACCATAATTGCAGTGCTTATGATTCTCTTTCTGACTTACTCAGGCAAAGTAGTGCTGAGCTGATTATTCTTTGTACTCCTAGTGGTCTTCATGCGAATCAAACAAGTTTGTGTGCGGCTGCTGGTAAGCATGTAATGACAGAAAAGCCAATGGCAACCCGCTGGCAAGATGGTTTGAAAATGGTGAAAGATTGTGATGATGCAGGTGTTGAGTTATTTGTTGTTAAACAAAACCGGCGAAATACTACACTTCAGCTGTTAAAAAACGCGATTGAAAAAAAACGTTTTGGTAAAATTTATATGGTTCAGGTGAATGTTTTCTGGACTCGACCACAGGACTATTATGATCAGGCAAAATGGCGTGGTACCTGGGAATTTGATGGCGGGGCCTTAATGAATCAGGCCAGTCATTATATTGACCTGCTTGACTGGCTGATAGGTCCGGTAAAAAGTGTGCAATCAATGATTGGTACGCTTGCGCGTGATATTGAAGTAGAAGATACGGCAGTAATGAATATAAAGTGGCGCTCTGGTGCTCTGGGTTCAGTGAGTGTCACGATGCTCACTTATCCAAAAAATATGGAAGGTTCAATTACTATCTTAGGTGAGAAAGGCACGGTAAAAGTGGGCGGCGTGGCGGTTAATGAAATTGAGCACTGGGAATTCGAAGACTCAGACCCTGATGACCAGAAAATACAGGAAGCCAGCTATGAAACAACCTCAGTCTATGGCTTTGGACATCCCTTATACTACAAAAATGTCATTGATACGCTTAATGGCGATGCCCTGGCAGAAACGGATGGCCGTGAAGGTCTGCGTTCACTTGAGTTATTAATTGCATCTTATCTTTCTGCAAGAGATGGAGAAAAGATCTCATTACCGTTAGAGTATTAACAATGAATTATTTTTCTCACCCCTCCGCGATTATTGATGATGGTGCCCAGATAGGCAAGGAATCCAGAATATGGCACTGGGTGCATGTGAGTGCCGGTGCAAAAATTGGACAGGCTTGTTCATTAGGACAAAATGTCTTTATTGGTAATCAAGTAAAAATTGGCAATAATGTCAAAATACAAAATAATGTCTCGGTTTATGATAATGTGACCCTGGAAGACGATGTCTTTTGTGGCCCAAGTATGGTTTTTACCAATGTCTATAATCCTCGTTCAGCTATAGAAAGAAAATCAGAATACCGAGATACTCTAGTCAAAAAAGGTGCGACATTAGGTGCAAATTGTACGATCATTTGTGGTGTGACTATTGGTGAATATGCCTTTATCGGTGCCGGTGCGGTTATTAATAAAGAGGTGCCTGATTATGCGCTTATGGTTGGTGTACCGGCCAAACAGATTGGCTGGATGAGTGAATTTGGTGAGCAACTGGATTTACCGTTATCGGTTGCCGGTTTAAGTGAAAATGTGACAGCCTTATGTCAGCATACCGGAATTAAATATCAATTAATAAACGGGGAGGTATCAAAATGCATGTGAAAGCGATTATTGAACAGGGTGAGGTTAAACTGTTGGCTCCTGTAAATCTGAAACATGACAAAGTTAATATTGAATTGATTATTCCTGATAATGAAATTATTAAAGAAGAACAAACCAATAAAATTACTGTAGATGAGTATTATATGCACTTTTCGCCAGAAATTCAGGCAATGATGAGAGATATTGATGATATCAGAAGTCAATATATTAAAGATTCAGAAATTCCGGAGTTATCAGAAGAACAACAGCTGCGTATAAAGGCTTTTTCCCATAGAAAGGAATTTAAAGGTGAGTAATCTCCTTTTAGACGTTAATATTATTATCGATATTTGTATTAAAAGAGAGTCTTATTGGCAATATGCTTTAGAAGCATTACAAAGATGTCAAAATACATCTGGGCAGGTTTGGATCTATACCGGTTCAGTACAAACGTTGGAATATGTTCTTACTGGAGAATTAATAAAAGAAACAGATAAAGAAATTTCTTCTAAAAAAGCACACAAACTTGCAAAAGACATACTTGAACGCTTTTGTAAACAATATAATTGGCTGGCATCTCTTGCAGATGATGGAAATGTTTGGGGGGATGACGATCCCGAAGATGCCCAACTTTATAAGGCAGTTCAAAGATTAAGTGATGGTTTGTTATTGACACGAGACAAAAGGCTGTTACAAAGAGGAAGCTTTGCAATATCTCCTGAACAATACACCAGCATAACTCAAGAAAAAAAATCAATCCCTTTCATAGAACTTCAAAGACAGCAATCTCTTATCAGACCACAGCTTGAGCATAATATCCATAAAGTGCTTCACCATGGGAAATATATTCTTGGTGCGGAAGTACAGACATTAGAAGAAAAACTCGCTGAATTTGTGGGAGTTAAACACTGTATTGCTGTATCCAGCGGCACTGATGCATTGCTCATTGCCATGATGGCTTTAGGGATAAAACAAGGTGATGAAGTCATTACAACTCCGTTTACCTTTATTGCCACAGGTGAAATGATTGCCTTATTAGGTGCAAAACCAGTCTTCGTTGATATTGATCCCAGAACTTATAATATTGATCCGGATAAAATAGAGCAGGCTATCACTACAAAAACAAAAGCAATAATGCCCGTCAGTCTGTATGGGCAGTGTGCAGAGTTTGATAAAATTAATGCACTAGCTGAAAAGCATCAATTACCCGTCATTGAAGATGGTGCTCAAAGCCTGGGAGCTACTTATAAAGGTAAACAATCCTGTTCCTTATCAACAATAGGCTGCACCAGTTTTTTTCCATCAAAGCCTTTAGGTGGTTATGGTGATAGTGGCGCCTGTTTTACTGATAATGATGAATTAGCACTATTAATGCGTCAAATCAGAGTACATGGCCAGGATAGAAGATATCACCATCCACAAATTGGTATCAATGGTAGAATGGACACCCTTCAAGCGGCTATCTTATTAGCTAAACTTGAAATTTTTCCTGAGGAAGTTGAAAAAAGACGGCTAGTTGGTGAAAATTATACAAAACTTATTCATGATAACCACTTACGAATAATTTCACCCCATATTGAGCCATATAACACCAGTGTCTATGCTCAATATACCATTCAGGTAAACCATAGAGAGGATACCATTCAAAAACTAAACAACACTAATATACCAACAGCGGTACATTATCCTGTCCCTTTAAATCAGCAGCCCTCTCTGGAAACAAAGATATTTAAATTATCAATTGCTGAAGCATTGTCTCATAAGGTGATGAGTTTACCAATGCATCCGTATTTAGGCATAGAAGAACAGAAAATGATAATTCAGGCTCTATGCTAATGATTGCTAAAAGTCATTAGCATATTTTTATTTAGTAGGCAGATGCAAAAATAAAATGGTTAAAGAATTTATTAATCGCTACTTACCAGAAGGGAGTTCCATTCGCCATGTATCAGCCTTGATTTCAGGGGCAGCTATAGGGCAGTTAGCAGTTTTTTTAATTTTACCCCTGTTAACCAGGCTATACACTCCGGAAGAATTTGGAGTACTGGCTGTATTTGCGAGTATCCTTGGTATTATGGGACCAGTTTCTGGATTTCGTTATGAGCTGGCAATTCCTTTGGTGCGTACTGACAGTGGCGCGGCCAATATTGCTGTAACAGCTGTAATATGTGTGTTGTCTAGTATGATATTAATATCGTTCTTTATTATGTTTTTTGGTAAACAGATCCCTTTATGGGTTAGAACTCCATCTGTTGAGCCATATCTTTGGTTATTACCATTAGGAGTAGGTCTAACAGGGCTTTATCAGGTTTTTAATTATTGGGCGATACGACGGTCCAACTTTAACTGTATTGCCCGTACTAAAATTCAACAAGGGGTTGGTACGGCAATAGCTCAAATGGGGCTAGGGTTTACTTCTTTTGGTCCTCTTGGACTCATTGTTGGTCACATTATCGGTCAAAGTTCAGGATTATTCGCTTTAATTTTAGGTGCTTACCATGATATTGTTAAATTGAAGTCGCGAATTTGTTGGCGACGTTTTATCTATTTTACATGGAGGTATCGTAGGTTTCCTCAATATACAACATGGGCAGCATTGGCTAATTCTGCTAGCACTATGTTGCCATTAATGTTGTTTGCTGTCTTATTTTCTACAGAAGTAGCTGGTGCATACTTGCTTGCTCAGCGGTTCATACAGGTGCCACTAAATCTAATAAGTAATGCTGTTGGTCAAGTGTTTCATGCAAAAGCAGCAAAATTGAAATATACTGAAGAGCTTGAACATTTAGTTGTCAATACTTTTAGTAAATTGTTTCGTTTATTAGTTGTTCCTCTTATTATTATAGGATATTTCGCGCCAGAGATTTTTATGTACATATTTGGAGAGAATTGGCGAAGTGCAGGTGTATATGCGCAGTTAATGGTACCTTGGTTGATATTACAGGTATGTGTCTCAAGTATAAGTCAAGTTGTTACTATTCTGGAAAAGCAAGCTGGTTTGTTTGTAAGCCAACTTGTTTTTTTAATATTTCGAGTGAGTGTTTTTATGGTGGCTGGCTTTCTGGAATTTGGAGCAACTGCAACAGTTGCGTCTTTTACGTTAGTAAGTGCTCTATTATATATAGGACATTTTTTGTGGATATGCACTCTTCTTAATGTTAGTTTAAAAAGCTTCTGGAAAATATTTATGGCTGGTTTTTTAAAGAATAGAGGTTAATTTAATAACATTTTGGAAATCAAATGATATTGTTGGATATTTTAAGAGCTTTAAAAAGTACATACATCATATTGAAATGGCGTGCAAAGGGTGTTTATGTAGCCTTTGGTTCATTTGTTAGTGATGATGTTAGAATTGGGAAATACACACGAATAAATCTAAAGTCACATTTGCAGACATGTGAAGTTGGGGCGTGTTGTGCAATTGCAGGCAGGTTGATTGTAAGAGATAGCAACCACTTTATTGGTTACTTGAATATGCAAGATAACTTTCAGCAATCAATTTTAAAATCAAAAGCTAAAGTCGCTGGATATAAAAAAGGTAATGTTGTGATAGGCAATGGTGTTTGGATTGGAGACTCGGTAATATTGTTAAGCGGTGTTCATATTGGTAATGGTGCCGTAATTGGGGCTGGTAGTGTTGTGACAAAATCTATACCAGACTATGCGATTGCAGTAGGTAATCCAGCAAAAGTAATTAAGTTTAGGTTTGATCAAGAAGTAATTAATATTGTTAGTAGAATAGATTGGTGGAATTGGGATAAAAATAAACTGAAAAAAAATCGTGAATTATTTGAGAAAGATTTTACTGGTATGAATGCCCAGGAAGCTCTTAAAATAGTGAGTCTGATTCGATAATGTGTTGCTTATAAATATAATTAACTATGACGATTATTCAGCAAATAATTAAAAGTCCTCCAGTAGAAATTTGGAGAAAAATAACAAGAATGCTTTCGGGGCAAAAGACATTGTCATCATTTGATAAAAAACATCCATGCATATTTGTTCTTTCTACTGGCCGTGTTGGCACTGAAACATTGTCAGCACTATTAGATTTATGTCCGAATCTTTTATCATTTCATGAACCACGACCATTGCTGTATAAAATGTCAAAAAGCTCATTTCAAAATGGTATGACAAATTGTGAAAAGATATGGGATGATTCATTTATGAGCCTGCGCGCTGATTTGCTTGAATCAGCACTGGCAAGTGGAGTTGGTTATACTGAAACTAGTCCTCAGAGTACATTTATGGCGCCAGCTATTAGTCGAGTGATACCGGGTGCTAAATTTATTCACTTAGTAAGACATCCTGCTGATGTAGTTCGATCAGGAATGCGACGTGGTTGGTATGCTGGTCATTCTGCTGACAGCACAAGGATTACACCTAAAGAGGATTGTGTAGTTAGTGAACATTGGTCTGAAATGTCACAATTTGAAAAAAACACATGGCTCTGGTCGGAAACTAACAAATGGATTTATCAATATACATCCTCATTGCCTGAAGATAAATATTTGTTTCTGAAAGCTGAAGATATTTATAATGGTAATAGAGAGATATTAGAGCAGGTTTTTAAATTTTGTGGTGCTGAATATCCTGAAGAGAAAAAAATTAATAAAATTTTATCGAAAAAATATAACCGTCAAAGTGTCGGAAAATTTCCTGAATTTGACCAATGGTCTTCAACGGAAGTTGATGAACTAAAAAACTATGTTGGTGAAACTGCTGAATTGATGGGGTATGAGCTGAAAAAATAAGGGAACACCTCAAGTTGTTCTGTTATCAATGTATAATGTTAAAGAAACAGATAGGATAAATAAGTTTTATTTATGCTTCTAAAATTTTTTTATAAAAATCTCTTGCTTGTTTTTTAGCAAACTGGGAATTATGCCAGAGCAAAGTAAAATCTCCATTATATTCTCTACATGTGTTTTTAAAATATAGTACATAATTTAAAGCTTCCTGAGTAAACCCTAAATTCATATAATATGAGTAGATAATTGAGCATTCCATAACTATCAATGGACGTTCTCTAAGGTTTAACATTTTTCGTTCAAGAAGGTCATATGTATGATATTCATAACAGATTCCACTACGAAATCCAGGTTGTTCAGCATAATATAATGTGGAATCATAGGTCAAACCAGCTTCATTCCAGTAATTGAAGGTTTTTGATGCATCCCAACGCAAGAAATGCTGGCGCCCACCCCAATTCTCCTGGTATATATTTTCATCGGCACAAACCTTTTGAAGTATTTTAAATTCTTTTGAAATTTGCTTTTTTGATAAGTAAGTTTCATAGCTGGTATGTAAACCAATCTCATGACCTCTTTTGTGTACCTTGTTTAGAATATTACGTATTATAGTTTCATTTAAATGATAGCAACCATCAATTTTCCCTCCACTATGGTCGCTGATAAAAAAAAAAGCACATTTAATGTGGTTGGATTCACAGCAATCCATCATCCAGTCAAAAACATAATTACTATCAAAACGGAAGTCTCCCTTTTTAGCTAACCAATAATTCAAAATTTGTTTGAGAGCTAAAGAAAGTGATTTATATACCAGGAGATCAACCCCTAACTGACGAATTAGTTTTGGAATGCTTTTTATTGCAGGGCTATAAGGAACATCCACATCGCAACTAATGAGTGTTCTGGATTCACGCTTTTTACGCTTTAATCCAGGCCATATAAATTTCATACAAGCCCATAAGATTTCTAAGTACTCATTGATAATTGGCCTATCGTGAAAATTTTCCTGATAGGCCAATGAAGCGGTTAAAGGAAAACGATTATGTTTATCATGGTCGTTTTTAATCACTTCTTCATAGCGTGATAACATAAAAAATGCAGAGCCAAAAATATCAATACCAAGGTCAATTGAATTTTTATGGATTTTACAATCAGGTACACCATAAATAACAGGTAGATCTGACTTGATAAGCTTGATATTAAGGGAAATGGATTCCTGATTCCAGACAGTTAGAGGTTGTTCTGGTAAAGTCGAGGAGTGTAACCATTGAGCATCTGCTTTTTGGAAGAAACTATCATTAATTAATAAGTCTTTATTCTCATATGTAAACTTTATATCATTCCTGATTTCTTTAATAATATTAAAATTAATACCAAGAAATTCATCAAGTAATGTCTGCATGATCCATGTGCGTTCTTTGGGACATTGAGAAGGAACATGGATATTAATAATTGTCATATTAATATCTTAACTTCAGCTGTTTTGAGTAAAACTAAATGTATTTATCATAATTAATACTAATGTTACAATTATAGAATGTTTGTAGTATTCTCATGTTAGTAGTTGTTTATTTGAATTATAAGGGAGAAATATCAATTGAACAACTTTGTTATTATGCCTAAAGTTAACTCGGAGTAACAATAAATCAAATGGTTGTTTTTTATTTCCCATACGATACTAAAGGGATACATAATAAGCCTGGTAGAATAAGGCCTGTAAAGTTATTAGAAGCATTTAAAAAAAAGTACGGCAAAAATAATATTATAGAAGTTACGGGAAAAGAACGAAACGAAACATTTGAAACCGTATATCAATATTTTGATATAAATGATATTGATTTTGTTTATATTGAATCGATTAACAAGCCATTATTGTTGCAAAATCTATTTGAAGGAAAAATCAATCTATTAAGCGATTATATGTTTTTCTGGAAATGCAAAAAAAATAATATCCCACTGTGTTACTTCTATAGGGATGCTCATTGGCTTGAAGAGCATTTTAAAGAGAGTGTGCCATTTTTTATTTATCCATTTTTAAAACTTCTTTTTTATCTTGAATTCAAATTGTTTGAATCGATGTTTGATATTCTTTTTTTACCCTCAATTGAAATGAAATCAGTTTTACCTTTATCAGGCGATAAGCTGAATGTTTCAGAGCTGCCTCCTGCCGCTGATAATATTCAGTTTAAGCTTAATAAACATAAAAAAAATGATAAAAATATTATATCATTAATCTATGTTGGTAATATCAGTCCAGCTTTATACAATATAAATCCTGTCATTAAGGTTGTAAAAAATAGTGATAAACTGCATCTAAATTTGTGTTGTAGAAAAGAAGACTGGGAAAAATACAAAAGTGCTTATTCGCTCGATAATATGGATAATTTATCTATATACCATGTAGATTCAGAAGACTTAGCTGAAATTTATAAAAAATCTGATATTCATCTATTGTATTATGAACAGAATCCTTATAGGAATTTTGCAGTACCCTTTAAGTTTTATGAATCACTTCAGTTTGGCATTCCTTTTATAACCAATATCGGTACCAAAGTTGCCAGTATGGTGACTAAGTTAGATGTCGGGTGGGTGGTTAATGATATTAAAGAAATGGATAACTTATTATTAAAAATTGCTAATAATAAGAAACAGATTGAAGAGAAAAAAATTAATATACTAAAGTCACTTGATTCTAATACATGGGATTTTAGAGTTGAACAAATTGGTAATGAGGTTTTATCTTTTAAAACAAAACCTGATTCCATCACAAGGTGAGTTAAATGTTTGATGAACAAAAAATTGCAGTCGTTATTCCTTGTTTTAATGAGGAAATATTAATAAAAAAAGTAATAGAAACCATGCCTGATTATATTGATATTATGTATGTTGTGGATGATGTCAGTACCGACAACACCGAAGCGGTTATTATCGCCTGCGCAGAACAGGACAAACGGGTTCAACTACTTAAGCATAATGAAAATCAAGGCGTGGGTGGTGCGATTGCAACAGGATACAAGCAGGCATTAAACGATGGCTATGATGTTGCCGTGGTAATGGCTGGAGATGCACAGATGGACCCATCGGAATTGCCTGATATTATTAGGCCGATCACACAGGAAGGTTATGATTACTCTAAAGGAAATCGCTTATTTACGGGTGATGCCTGGAATATGATCCCCAAAGTCAGGTATTTGGGCAATTCGGCTTTGAGCTTAATGACAAAAATATCTTCAGGTTACTGGAAAGTTGCCGATTCACAATCAGGTTATACCGCCATTTCAAAATATGCACTTTCGTTAATTAACTGGGATAAAATGTATAAAAGATATGGTCAGCCCAATGATTTACTTGTCAGGTTAAATATTTATAATTTAAAAGTAAAGGATGTTACGATTAAGCCGATTTATGGTGTTGGTGAAAAATCAGGTATTAAACCGATTAGAATGATACCGCCTCTATTCTGGCTTTTGTACAAATTGTTCTGGTATAGAATGTTTCATAAATACGTTATCAGGGATTTTCATCCTTTGGTTTTATTTTATGTAATGGCCCACATATTATTAGCAATTGGCGGGGGCCTGGGGATTTATCTTATCGCTTATCGTCTATTCGAAGGACCTATTGCAGGGAACAGTGCACTTTTTGCCGCGTTTTCGCTGATTATGGGAATGTTATTCCTGTTATTCGGTATGTTATTTGATATGGAAGATAATAGAGATTTAAAATAAGTATTTTTATAGTTTTGTTTTTAATTTTGAGGAGTAATTGCATTCCTGTAAAGGTTTGAATATTCTTCAGCGATTGATTTCCATGCGTATTTCTTTGACACTTCAACTTGAGCATTAACAATGATATGCTCAAGTTGTAGATAATTTTCTATGCTGTGCTGCATGATATGGCTTAAAGCGTCCATATTATTTTCAGGGAAAGTATAGCCGCTGTAATTGTTTATAACGATTTCATTCAATGCAGGAATATCAGTGACTATTGGAATACAGCCGCAAGCCATTGCTTCAATCGTTGTAAGGCCAAGACCTTCGGGGACTAATGCCGGTGATATAAGAATTTTATGCTGGTTATAGATATCAGCAACTTCATTATGTCTAACATGACCTATTAAGAAGACATTACGGGCTAAATTATTTTTCTGAATAAATTCATTTATTTGTTCGATTAAAGGACCATGACCCACAATCGATAGTGTCCTTGTTGTATGACCCTCCCGAATTAATTTTTTCATACTTTCCAGTAAGAGTAATATTCCCTTGCTTTCAATAAGACGACCGACAAAAAGAAAATCATCTTTTCTGGATTGATTTTTATTGATAAAGATTTTTGAATTAATACCGGTTGGTATTGTTTTAATTTTTGTTTCTTTAATACCCAATTTTATTTGACAGGCTTTTTTAAGTGAGTGGCTTACCGTAATAAAGTGCAATGCTTCTTTGATGATCTGTTTTTTTAATTTAATCAGAAAAGTATGGTTTAATTGGTTAATATCACTGCCATGAGAGGTGACAATAAATGGCGGACTGTTTCGAAAAAATTGTTTGGCTAAAAAATAGCATATTCCCTGAGGGATCAGCCAATGAATATGAACCAGATCATATTTTTCTTTTCTTATCAGATTGATGGTTGTAATAATTTGACTTAAGAAAAAAAATGGGATGAGCAGATAATTAAAACGATTTTTTTTTAGACCTTCTAAAATGCCGCTATAGGCAGTGAGTGATTGAAACTTTTTAAAGAAATATTGGAAACGAAAAACCTGAATATCATCTATTTTTTCATCTTTTTTTAAATTATGACTATGCGGACATAGAATATGGATATTAAACTGTGATGATAATTCATTTGCCAATTCATAGATAAAATAGCCGTCATTATTATTTTTATTTTTTGGAAATGAAGAGGTGATGAAAAGAACTTTACTTTTCTTTTTCATTAATAGCCTCATTTTCATGACCAATTTTTTGTTCAGGTATGATGAGTCTCATGTTCTGTCTGACTCGTGATTGATTTTTTTCAGATTTATCTAATTCCTTTGCGATTAAAATATGATTAAGTGCTTGTTGTTTTTTATTAAAATAAATTAATAAGTTTGCATAGTTTAAATGGTATTGAGCCTTATCAGGATCACATTCCAATGCTTTGCCTGAAAATTCAAGAGCTTCTTTATAGTTATCTTTGCGACTTTTAATGATTGCAATATTGGCAAAGATAGTACATTTGTGCCCTTTGCGTAAACTGGGGTTTAAAAATACATTGGACAAGAATTTCAGATAGATTTCATCAGGCCAATGACATATCTTGTGAGTGTTGCAAAGTAGTTCAGGTGTATGAACTGCAGCACTTTCTTCAGGTGTTAAGAAGGTACGTTGTGCATTAAGCATTAGCTGCTCAATAAGTTCTTCGGGTACTGGTATTTCTAAAGCATAGAGCTGAGAGATGAGTGCATTGGTGGTCGTCAGTTTATCAGGTGCTAATTGGTGACCTTTTTGAAAGAGAGCAAGGCTTGTTTCAGTATTTTTTATTGAGTTGCTTTTAAGTAACATATTGCCAGCAGATAAAAGTGTTCTGCTTGATTCAGAGTGATGTTGGTACATCCATGTTGCTAACCTTTCTTCATTACCCCACATATAACTTCTTATCATTGTTAAAGATGATAACGTAGCAAAAAGTAATAGTATTAATGACAATTTTAATTGATGACTGAGTTTATTTAAAGTCATTAGATAGTAACAAATTATGTAAATCAGAAATAGACTACCGAAATAATTTCGGTGCTCATGAATTATCTCTAAGGGTAAAGATGTTGATTCGAGACTGTGGGATAATAGAAAAATGCTGAACCCAAAGCTGAAAACGGGTTGTTTTTTTCTTATGATAATGATAAATGTAATAAGTAAAATCAGAGCAAAAACACCGATAAAGCTGGTTAAAGGTGAAAACAGCGAGCTTGAAATTAGAAAATCATCATGAAATAAACCCATTTTGCTAATATCAGGAATAAGGATAAGCTGGATATAAAACCAGAGTACGCGTGCTTCAGTGAGTAAACGTTCCTGCAGTGAAAAATCACGATAGGAATAGTTCTGACTCATATAAAATAAAATAACAATAAAACTCAAACAAACTAACAATATCAGATAGGGGTATGCCTTTTTCAGCAAATGAAAGCGCTGGAATTGAAATTTAAAACAAAATATTTCTATAATAAAAATATAAAAAATACCTAGAATCGTATTTTCTTTAGATGCAAGTCCTAGAAAAAAGAACAAGAAACCTAAAGTTAACAGGCTCAACTGTTTTAGTACTGAAAATGTTAATTCATTGGTGCGAATATGAATATAAGTTAGTATTGTGAGCAAAGTAAACAGGGTGGCTAATTCATTCATTCGCTGCACAACATACAAAACTGTTGTCAGATTAAAGGGGTGTACTAACCACAAAGTTGATGTAGCTAAAGCAATATAAAAGGGATATTTACTCTGAATGCTTTTACCCGTTTTTATGTCAAGGGGGCTGCTTGTTTGTGAAACTAAAAAATAAGCTGTTATTTTTTTGATAAGTAAAAAAAATAACATTGCATTAAGCAAATGCAGGAACAGGTTAATTAATTTAAAGCAAAAGGGACTATTTATTCCACAAATATATTGATTAAAAGCAAAGCTAAGATAACTAATCGGTCTGCCAATAGGCCCCATTTTTAATGAAAAAGCAGCCTCATATAAAGTGTTTGAATTTATAATAGAAAACTGTAATGGGGTGTTATTGATAATATTAGGATAATCATCAAATAGAAATGGGCCATAAAGACCAAATGAATAGATAAATGTGGTGATTAATCCAATCGCAATAAAAAGGATGTAATGGGATTTAAATAATATCTTCATATAACAAGAAAGGCCCACTTAAAAAGTGAGCCTGATAACTTCTGAGATGGTGTCAGATCAAATTAACGACAATCAGATGGAAGGTATTTACGTAGCACATTAGTTCTAGGGTCAGGAAGAGCTTGTGGGTCGTATGCAGCATTACCAGCACTTGAGTTAAGTGCTACTGCTTGAGCACTTGTTGCCGTAGAATAACCACATGCCCAGGTGACAGTTGATGAACCTGGTACCGCAAGATAAGGAGTGAATATGATAACCGCACCAGTATTAGTTACATTCTGGTTTACTTTGTTACCTGCGTGAGCTGAAATCTGACCATTTGCCAATGCTGCAACAGATACAGTGTAGTTACCTGCAATACTTTGTTCCTGAGAGACACCAATTGATTCTGCATTTCCATTAGTGGTAAGAGCTGCTGAAGTTCTGCCGCGGTTACTATAAAAATCAGAAAATGCATTTTTAACTTCACCTGTTAAATTAATGGATTCTGAGATCTGAGCACGGATTGTGTAATCCTGGTAGGCAGGGATTGCGACTGCTGCAAGAATACCGATAATTGCAACAACAATCATCAGTTCGATTAAGGTAAAACCAGATTGAATTTTCTTCATTGTGTATCTCCGTTAATTAACAATTTTTATATGTTTGTTATTTTATATATTTTGTACTGCTATGTTTTAATACTTTGCACTGATTGTGCCAAATTTAATTTTTTCATGGAAGATAAATTTGGATAACTTTTAAATCAATTAGTTACATGTAAATTTATGGTTGATAGCTTATTTGATAGTTACTTTTAGTGAGGCTTTATAAAGTTACAAATTGTTATAATATGACAATTTGTAACTTTAACCTGTCATTTCTGATTCATAATGAACTAAACAGCGCTGATGAGGAATCTTTTATTTAGGGCTCCAGGGGACATTCCAGGGATCAACATCTAAATAGCCAACTTTCTGTGCATTTTTATTATTTAAAATAATGATAAGGTCTCTCTTTTTTCCTGTTAAGGGGTAAAAAATAAAAGCATCACGCTTCATCTGCTGAGATATTTCTATTTTTTTAATTTCTTCTTCGATATCAGGATAGGTATCAAGTAAGTGGCTGAGTTTAAGTTGGTGATGGTTATTTAATAGTGTCTCTTTATGTAGAGTGTATTGACGATAATGTTCGGGGAGTCTGTCAATGTCCTTACCGCCAGCAAATGCATTATTACGAACATTGTTCTTCATTTTTGTATTTTCAGGCTGTAAGGCAAAAATAAACTTAGGCTGGTCAAAAATTGTACTTTCCAGTGTTTTGTCCTGTAGTTTACTGGTATCAATACTGCCGGCTGCAATTAGATTAAAACGATCCACGGTAAAGACAATATATTGAGGTCGTTCCAGATAAATGGTATAGGTACCATAAATGAGTGCGGCTATTTGAACGGCAGCAATGACAGACAGATCAAACACCAGCCATTTTTTACCCGGTTTATAAATGATCAGTGTTAATAAGGGGCCTAAAATAACATCAACACCCACTAATATCATAATGATTTGGAATCCCCCCTCAATATAGAGAAAAGGGGCTGGGTACCAGATAAACCAGACGATGAGAACAAAAGCGCTGATTACACTGGCACTGATTGCTAAATGAAGAAGAAAGGCATTGATTTTCTGTTTTAACATAATAATACTTTATGGTTTGAGAGTGAATGTGTCTTGGCAGGTTGATTGAATCATTGTATCTTAACAAAGTATAGTAAGCGTTTCAGAGTAAAATGATAGAACTTGAACATAAGGAACAAGGAGCTTCTTCAGCTTGTGTTTTTTATTCTAAAGACTTAAATATTAAGTTCAATAGTCTCAACATTAATATCAAACTGAGAGCTTTCAGTTTGTCCATTTTTATTATAAATACTGATATTACCTGATTCAGTAACAAGCCAGACTTCCTGAGCACCCGCTTCGATAAACAACTGGGTTTTGTCAAACATTTCCTGGGTGGTATTGGATGGTGAGATAATTTCTACACAGATTTCAGGGGCTGATGAGGCGTAAAGTTCTTTTTTGTGTTTTAAAATATAGTCTTTACTACCCCATGCAACATCAGGAACTCTGACTCCCATTGTTGTTTGAATTGCAAGCTCAGTAAATGCTGCGCCATTTGACTGTGATTGTAATATCGCCGTTAGTTGCCCCTGAAGTAAGCTGTGTAGTACTGATGCTGGACTCATTTCAATATTCCCTTTTTCATTGAGTTCAATCTTATAGGGTAAATTTTGTAGACTTTTATCTGCTAAAACATCTTGCCATTGCATGAGCTTACTCCGTGTATTACTTAAAACAATAATAACATTTTCGCTATAAAACAGATAGCTTTTGTCCTGTAGCGTATTATTTACTCCTGAAATCATCCAGAATACTATACAAAGCAGGCACCACCAGTAATACTAATGTGGTGGTGGCCAATAGACCAAAAATAATACTGGTGGCCAGCGGGATCAGTATTTGCGCCTGCATGCTCTTTTCCAGAAGCAGGGGGGTTAAGCCGGCAATGGTGGTGACTGAGGTGAGGATCACTGCGCGAAAACGGGCTCTGCTGGCATGTTTTGCGGCTTCAACGACAGTATGGCCTTCTTTCATTTTGAGCTTTAAAAATTCCACTAGCAAAATAGAATCATTTACCACAATACCACTGAGCGAAGCAAAACCGATAATGCCCGGCATGGTCATGTTTAAACCCATCAGTAAGTGGCCCCAGATAACACCAATAAGTGCCAGTGGAATAATAAACATCACCGATAAAGGCTCAAGATAACTTCTGAACTGAAAACTCAGCAAGATAAAAATACCCAATAAGCCCAGACTAAAACCGCGGATCATTGAACCGCCGGTTTTGGCTGTTTCTCGTGACTGGCCCTCAAAACCAGCATGAACACCGGGATGTTGTTCCAGTAATTGCGGGATAAAATGTTTACGGGTATGGGCAACAATTTCACTGGTATTGGCGACCTGGGTGTTGACGTCACCTGTTACGGTCACACTGAGCTGGCTATTAATCCGTTCAATACGAGAAAATCCTCTTCCTCGTTCAATATCGACCAATGTAGTAAGAGGGATTTGTTTACCGTCTTTATCGGTAATACGAAAATCGTCCAGAGCATAGAGTGTTTTTTTATCGGCATCTGCCAGACGCACATCAATTTCATAGGCTTCAGGGCCCACCTGTATTTCATTAGCAGTAGTACCCCAGAAAGCTGCTCTGAGCTGACTGGATATGGTGGCGGCATCAATGCCTAAAGCAAAGGTACCTTCTCTCATACTGAGCCGAATTTCCGGTTTGCCGGGACGTAAATTATCGGATAAATCCTGCACCCCTTCATAGCGTGACAGCCAGTTTTGCAAGGACAAAGAGGCTTCTTTAAGTGCTGAAGTATCATCACCAAAAAGGCGTATTTCTAATGCCAGACCACCCGGACCGATAACGGGTTCTTTAAAATTAAGTGCAATCATATCAGGCACATCACCGACAGAATTACGCCATAAATTAATAATGTCATCAATCGTACCTGTGCGTTTTTCTGCGGTCAGCAGATCAACGGTGACGGTAGCAATGTGAGCCCCCGATTCACCGGAATCAAGATTTTTGTTGTAGTTGATTTGAATATTTTTAATGATTTTTTGTTGATTGTTTTGCTGTGGCGTAAATTCTTTATCAACACTATCCAGGGCATCAGTAATTTTATTAACAATTTTTTCAGTCCGCCATAAAGGGGTGCCCTGCGGCAGTAATAAGCGGGCCTCAATGGTGTCGCCTTCAATGTCAGGGAAGGGCTGGAACTTTAAAATACCTCCCACTAACATGCCCAGACTGATAAGAAACAGGGCAATCACACTGCCCATAAACAAATATCGTTGATGTATGGCAAAATCAATAGCAGGCCCTAAGGATTTTTCACGAAAAGTATCCAGCAATTCATCAAAACGTTGTCGAAAGCGAGAGCTACTTTGCTCATGGTGTTTGAGAGAGTGTGGCAGATGATGCGGTAAAATCAGAAAGGCTTCAATCAGACTGACGGCCAGAACAAGAATAAGCACCATAGGGATAAACTGCAGTACTTTACCCATATTGCCGGATAAAAAAGCCAGCGGAGCAAATACTGCTATGGTGGTTAAAAAAGAGGAAACAACACCGGGTGAAACCTGTTTTGTACCGTCTATGGCTGCCTCAAAGGCATTTTTCCCGTTGCGTAGATGAGTCGCAATATTTTCTGAAATCACAATGGCGTCATCCATGAGCAGACCGGTGGCAATTAATAGCGCAACCATGGTGATCATATTAATGGTCAGGCCAAATAAGCTCATCAGGAAGAGTGCGCCCATAAAGGAAACAGGTAATCCCAAAGCAACCCAGAAAGCAAAACGGCCCTGGAAAAAAAGCCACATGGTTAAAAATACCAGAATCAGTCCCTGAGCACCATTTTTTAACAGCATAGAAAGCCGGTCACGAATAATGGAGGAACGATCATTGGTCATATCGAATGTCACCCCGGGTGGTGCCCGGGCCTGTTCGATAGCTAACCTGCGTTTGACGGCATCAACCACAACCAGTGAATCCTGTTGTTTGGGTTTGATAATTTCCAGTATGGCGGCACGTTTACCATTAAACAGGGTTTTTTCTTCATCCTGTTCAAAACGGTCGGTAATGGTGGCAATATCCCCCAGGCGTATTTCTGCGCCGGAGCTGGAGCTGACGACTTTGAGTTCGGAGAGTTCATCGGGTGTTCTGCGGAGATCGGTGAAGCGCAGTAAAATATCCAGATCATAGGTTTCCAGTGAGCCGGAAGGAAGATCAACGCCCTGTCGGGCAATGGTTGCGGCAATATCAGACATATTTAAACTGTATCGATGTAAGATATGTTTGGGGATTTCGATACGTAGTTGATGTTCGGAAAAACCTAACACATTGATTTGCGCAATATCGGGATCACGCAGCATACTGGTTTTTATTTGCTCCGCATAAATTTTTAAGTCACTTTCATTCATTGGCCCGGTAATGGCAATAGACACAACTTGATCGGAACGGCCCAACTCCTTTATAACGGGCAGCTCCACTTCTTCAGGAAAATTATCAATGGCCTCAATTTCACTTTTAACATCATCCAGAAAACGGGAAATATTACCATTTTCAACCATTTCAACATGGGTTGTACTGATGCCTTCACGGGCAATACATATCACCTCTTCGACGTCATTAATACTATCAATTGCATCTTCAACCCGTTGACATATTGCTTCTTCAACATCTTCGGTGCTGGCACCGGGATAAACAATACGAATTTCGACTTTTTCTGCGGCAAATTCAGGAAATGTTTCACGTTTTAAAGAGGGTAGAGACATAATGCCGACGGCGAGTAATAGCAGCATTATTAAATTCCCGGCAGTGGGGTGATGAGCAAAGAAAGAGAGCATTAATGGACTCCCTTAACACGGCTTATCAGGTGCTCAGTGGTTTCTTTATCCTCTTGTGGTGCTAACAGCATTCCTTCAATCGCGGGAACCAGATCAGAAACAACGATCTGATCACCGGCTGATATCGGCTTGCTGCTGTCTTGTTTCAGGTTCCTTATAATGGCAAATTCAGGTTGAAAGAGTTCAATATGGACTTTTTTGATTGCCAGTCGATTTTGTTCATTAACCAGATAAAGCTGCTGATTGTGTAATGCTGAGCGAGGTACAATTAAGCTGTTTTCTCGTGCTGTACCGTGTAAATGTACTTCCACAAAGAAGCCCTTAATCAGCGGTGGTTTACTGCCGGGAGTAACTGAACTATAAGGGTTATCAACTTCGACAATAACGCCTATAGTACGTGTTTTAGGATCCAGCGTATCGGTAATTCTGGAAAATTTTGCATCCCAGACTGTTCTCAGGCTGCCTTCTTTTAAGACCACTTGTGCCTTAATTCCTAATGCGCTGTGAATTTCTTTTTCAGAATGTTCAGTCAAATTAATTTTCTTATCGGATTGTAATAAACCACGAAAATAACCAATGGGGATCTGTACTTCAATTTCTGCCTTATCCAAAGCATCGGCAGCGGTTAAGGTGTTGCCAATACGCACATATTGAGCCACCTCAGCATTATTGCTGGATATACGTCCGGTGAACGGCATGATAATTTTAGTATTTTGCAAATCACGTTGTGCCCGTTTAAGTTGGGATTGTTTTTGCTGCAGCTGTGCATCAAGCAGGGCTTTTTGGCTGGGAATTAATTTTAATGAATTACTTTGTGATAAAACACTTTGCTGCTGAGCCAGCATGTTTCGTTCCTGAGCTTCAAAATCAGAATGGCTGACACTGCTTTTCTTAAGCAGATTTTTTAATCGTTTTAATTCATTTTTTGTGAGTTCAAGTGATTTTTTTTCAATCGCTAACGATGCCTGAGTGTTTTTTAGTTTTATATCCAACTCTTCCATCTGTGCTTGCGTAGCGAGAATATCAGCCTCAATCTGGGTAATGTTAAGCTCATAATCAACTGGATCAATTTGAAACAGCACACTGTCTTTTTGAATAATAGAGCCTTTGGCCAGATCAGGATGTTTTTCTAAAATGATACCCTCAACCTGGGCAATGGCCTCCCAGGTTGAAACAGGGCGAACGGTACCGTATCCAATTGCCATGGGGGTGACACTTAACTGGGGAAGAATAAGTGTTCTGACTGCTTTAGTGGTCTCTTGTGCAGGCTTTTGTTGTGGTGCTGAGCTGTTTTGTTTTAACAATACAATGACAACAATACCAAGAATGACCGGAATAAAGAAAATCCAACGCTTATTAAACAAAATACAATCCCCAGTAGTTTAGGTTGATAGAATATTCAGCATAGTACTATACTTCATTATCTTCCACTACCATAACGTCCGCCACCGCCTCTGCGTCCGCCGCCTGATTCACTATTTTGTCCATAGCGATATTGATTACCACTGCCTGATTCATTGTTTTGTCCATAGCGATACTGATTACCGCCACCCGATTGACCGCCTTGTCCTTTTCCTCTTTGCTGGCCCTGGCCTGAACCATCGCATTTACGTGAGCCATTATGCTGATTTCTGTTTTCCATATTCTTTCTGCCTCTTGCGCCCATATCAGCAAAGCGTGCATCTCTTTCAGATTGCTCCATAGACATCATGCGGCTCTGACGTTCAGTGCGATAGGCATCTTTGCTGGCTTCATCCATTGTTCTTACCTGTTCTCTCATATTAAAAAATTCATCATTTGTCTGAGATGAAAAATCTTCTGCTGAACTGATGGCAGAAGCAGTGATAGAAGATATCAGAACAAAGTGATAAAGCATGTTTTTTGTCATCGTTTTCATAATGTTTTCCTTGTATTTAATGTGAAGGTATTTAATGAGTGTCATCATATTATCAATGTCTGGTTGCACAATTATTTCATCCGCACTTTAAATTGTTTCAAATTGTTTCATGTTTTAATAGGGCAGATTTATAGTGCTATACTTCAAATCATGAAATCTGAGCAGACAACTATTTTAATTGTTGATGATGATCCAAAATTGGGTGATTTACTGGTACGCTACCTTAGAGAGCAGGCATTGTCGGCCAGGGTGGTTCAGGATGGTCTGCAGATGGATGCTGTGCTTGCTCAGGATACATTTGATCTGATTATTCTGGATATTATGTTACCCGGTGAAGATGGCCTCAGTATCGCCAGGCGACTGAGAAGTCATTCGTCTATCCCCATTATTATGTTGTCTGCCCGTGGTGAAGATGTTGAAAAAATTATTGGCCTTGAAGTTGGGGCTGATGATTATCTGGCTAAACCCTTTAATCCAAGAGAGTTATTAGCAAGAATTCGAGCTGTTTTGCGACGTCCGATTGATACTCAGCTTAGTTCAGTCAAAGAGGATACCATTGTTCATACCTTTGGTCCTTTTCAACTCAACCTGACTAATCACTCATTGTCTAAGAAATTATCGTCTGACGAGATGCAGCTGGTTGAATTGACCAGTGGTGAATTTGATTTGCTGGAAGCCTTTGTTAAACATTCCAATCAGGTATTAAGCAGAGACCAGTTAATTGATCAATTAAAAGGTTATGAGCGTTCTCCTTTTGATCGAAGTATTGATGTGCGAGTGACCCGTCTGAGAAAAAAATTAGGCAATACTGAATACATCAGGACGATTAGAGGCACAGGCTATATGTTTATCCCTGCTCCTGAACTTAAATATGAAGAACATGAGTGAAAGGCAATAGCGCTGAGAAATTTTTATTATGAAACGTAGTAGTTCTTTATATGTTCGTACCAGTTTAACCATATTGGTCGCTTTATTTATTTTTATGGTTTTTGCATCGATTGTTGTTTTTCAGTATATCATGCAGCCTATTGCAAAGCAGGCAGCAGGTGACCTGGCTGCTTTTATGGTTTTGTCTTCTCAAACCTGGGTCGAATTATCCGCTGATGCGAGACCCAGATTTGAAGATGAATTAAAAAATTATCATGATATGGTCATTACCTCAGCGCGTAAAACGCAGACACCCTTTGAGCACCATCGTCCTTTTTTCCGCTTTCTGAAACAGGCACTTGAAGAACGCCTGGAACAGCCCGTTAAACTCTACAGGGATATGACCATTAAGGAGCTTGTCTGGGCAGAAATCCCCATAGCAACGCATTTAATACATATCGGCTTCCCCTACAATCATATTGGGGCTAATCCGCCTAAAGTTATTTTTCTTTTATTACTGGGCGCTGCGGTATTAATTTTTTTAACCAGTAGTTTTCTGGTTCGACGACTGACTCAACCACTAGAAAAACTCGCCCAGGCAACGGTACAAATGGGACGGGGAAGGCAGGTCTCCTCTTTACAGGAAAGTGGTGCTCAAGAACTGGTTGTACTGACCCGAAGCTTTAATCAGATGAATCAAAGAGTGCAGCAATTACTGGATAATCGAAATACCCTTCTGGCAGGAATCTCTCATGATCTACGTACGCCTATTTCACGAATACATATTGCCCTTGAATTACTAGAAGCAAATAATGAGACTGAGTTAATGGGTAGTATTCGTGCTGATTTAGATGAAATTAATCAACTCATCAGCCAGACATTAGAATTGGCTATCAGTAATGAAAAAGCACTCGATAAACTTGAAATGCTTGATTTAAATGAATTGATTCTGTCAGAAACACAAAAGTATGATCATCATTTTGAATTCATTAACTGGGATTCTTTACCTGTTTATCAGGCGATGATATCACGTACCGCATTTCAACGAATATTTCAGAATCTGATCGAAAATGCCATTCGATATGGTGAAAACTCAGCGATTAAAATTACTTTAAGTAAAGAGCAGCAGTTTATTAAGATTTGTATTAGTGATCAAGGTCCCGGAATTCCAGAGCAATATCAAAAGCAGATATTCCAGCCTTTTTTTCGTCTTGAAGGGTCTCGTAATGTCAATACGGGCGGCAGTGGTCTTGGTCTGGCAATCGTTAGTCAACTGTGTGAAATTTATGGCTGGAAAATCTATCTTAAATCAAATGAACACTCAAATGGAAATAAGGGCAGCACATTTTGTCTAATGATCAGGTAATAATTATGAGTTCAATACAGGATAAGGTAGAGTAAGAAGAAGCAACTCTACCTAATTAGTGTCCATCCGTAAATAGCCTTTTTTTAGCATTCAACTAAAAAAAAGGCCATACAAAATCATATTCAGCTTTCTTAAAATTT
>JAHXHI010000304.1 GCA_025656775.1 gamma proteobacterium symbiont of Bathyaustriella thionipta | reverse complement strand
CATTGGTGAGCCTCATAGTGAATTGATGAGATTGATTATGAGGTAGGGAAAACTTTTTTGAAATAACGGTAGTTGCTTAAGCGCTTACCATAGGAGTGTGGTCAAAAGTGGGTTGCACAAGCAACAATTGATGCGATGCCCACTATGTCTGTTTTGAGTTATCTTATTTCTCAAGATGCCAGGATCAATACGGTTTGTCCCAGCGTAATTGAACAGTGTATTACGGATTAGGTTTAAGCTGAAATCTAATCGACAAATGCCTCTGGTTCAGCTGGAGTATTATTATATTGTTTGAAAAAATCCACATCGACAAATAATAGTGATAATGGTTTTTTACTGCGATAAAGTCTATTCCATACATATAAGGAAGAAAAACACCTTATTTTTGTAAAGAAAAACAGGCTTCCGCACTGTTTTTATTAATAGAAACCAGTAGTTCACAATAAGTATTTTCAGAGGCTGGATCATCACCACAGTTACATCCTGCAATGATTTCGTTAAAAAATATCCCTACTTTTATCACGAGTTGAGTGTCATTTTCAGTGATAGAGTTAATGAGTGCAGAGATATTTGAGTCATCCGCTACTCCTCCCTGACAGGTTGCCTGGTTTAAGGGTAAAATGTCATTACCTAAAGCTTCAATCTCTTGTTTTAGTGTTTTTTTAAATTGCTCAGTTCCCCAATTATTGAGAGAGTGGGTGAGTTTTGTCATGGTTTCTTTGCCATTTCCATTTTATTGTTTTATTTAGATCTGGGTCTCATGGCAATTTCATCACCATGTTCTTATACCGTAAACAGCTCTGCAAATTCTTTATTAACGGTAAATTGAAGCGCATCATCAATCAATGCACGTTGCCAGCGATTGCCGTGGTTAAGTAACAGTTCAAGACGTTTTGTCGTAAAAAAATGCCTGAAATCCTTAATATGGGGATAAATGCTTTAAAATTACAGGGTCTACAGGGTAATTAGGGTAGTTTGTTTTAAATTGAAAGAGTAATTTCTGAGCCTGTTCGATTTTATTGTTATCAATAAGCTGAATAATTTTATTAAGCATTATTTGTTGTTCAGAGAAACGATCCTGCTTTATTTTTTTCGCCTCAACAGCGGGTGAAGCTAAGATTTCTTTATGAGCATCTTCAAATGCTTGAACCTGGCTTTTATCTGACAGGGACTCGGTTTTATTTAATTCAAAATAACCGGGTGCTGAAGGCATTACGGGTGCCGGGGCACTCTTATATAAAAGTTTTCGACTGTCGTTTGCACTATTGGAGAGAACATTTTTTTTGGCACGTGCATGGGCGGGTGCTGAGCGTCCTGCCGGCATGCTTGATTCCATTTCTGCTTTGCCTGGCTTTGCTTTTAAAACGCGCTCTGGCTGTGAAAGAGAAGGCAGGCCATCTTCTTCTAACGTTTGTGCAGCATCCTGTTCGGCCTGCCAGGTATTATGTGCCAAAATGCCGACCAGAGAAATCGCAGCCACTGAAGCAGCCCATGAGGCAGTCTGTGTCCAGCTGTTTTTAGTGATGGCTGTTTGTTCAGTAGAAACTCTGGCGGCAGATAAAATACTTTGGTTAAGCTTATCGGATGGCTCAGCAGAGTCAATTTGCTGATAAATTTCAGAAAGTGATGATTTTCCTTCCAGGTAATCATCAAAAAAATTATCATCCTGTTTATTATTTGATTGTTTTTTCATCGTTCAACTGCCAGATATTGAGTCATATGTTGGCGTAATTTCTTAACGGCATAGCGTAGACGACTTTTGCTACTTTCAAAAGAATTATCGGTAATGATGGCAATTTCCTGTAATGTTAAGCCACTTCTTTCATGCAGTAAAAAAACTTCTTTTTGTTCATCGGGTAGTGAGTTAAGCGCTGTTAAAAGGGCTTGATTAACTTGTTGCTCCTGTAAAATCTCATCTGGTTCAGAAGGCTGATTAACAGAATCATCATATTTATTATCAGGTTCATGGTTAATATCAACTATAGTGTTATGAACTAAATGTAGCGGCTGTCTGCTGGAGCGGCGATAATAATCAATCAGTCTGTTATGCGCAATTTTATAAAGCCAGGTTTTAAAGCCCGATTGCAGTTTAAAGTCAGTGGATGATTTAATAATACGCAACCACACGTCCTGATGCAGTTCATCTGCTGCACTTGTGTTATGAACCTGACGAAAAAAATAATGATAAACGGCATTTTTATAACGACTATAGAGTTCGTCAAAAGCCTCAGCATCCCCCTTTTGGTAAGAGTGAATCAATTGTTCATCAGTTAAATTTTTTGCCATATATTAATTATAGACGTAGATGATGTCAAAAAGGGTTAAACGTTTGTCTAAGTACGCTGAAAAATGACCATTTTTTTACTTATTCGACTGATAACCATAATGAGTGCGTAGATAAAAATGAGTGGATCAAGTAAATAGTCCCAGAGATTCTGGCTTTCTAAAAGCTTTAATTGGTAAGCCAGGGTTGATAGCACAAGGCAAAGCAGTAACAGATTGTATTGTTTTATCAATGAAAAGGTCATCAGGCCTGCCAGGCAGGTAATAAAAATCAGGCTGCTGTAGTGATCATGTGTTTTATTGATAAATCCCCAGGAATAGGGATCAATCATTCCCAAACCCAATGCCGCGGGGTAAAAGAATAAACCGGTGAGTGCTATCAGTGAAAATGCGGGATAGGCTGGGTTGTTATGGCTAAGTGTCTTGTTTACCGATGAAATAAGGTAATAGCTTAACAAAACGAGGGAACTGATACTGAGATCATTAAACAGACCGCGTACATAAAAATTAATTGAATATCCGGAAATAGACAGGTAAGACAAAGCAAAAAGAATAATAGCGATAATCGCTGCAAACGATTTTTTTACTTTGAAGAACAATAGTACCCGAAAGATAGTGGCTGAAAGTAATAGTGAAATACCGGTCAGACCCATGAGGCTTTGTAAATTACTGAGCAGGAGATTCATTTTAACCCTCCTGCTGGCAGAGTATTAGTAAGCCAGGTGGTATTAAAAATAACATGTTTAATATGACTTTTATGCCAGGTATAAAGCAGATGAATATTGCCATTTTTTGTTTGCAGCAACCAGGGATAGGAAAACTGCTGGTTTTTATTGGGGGGGGCTAATTTGTTTTCTTCAACAGCATGAGCAACTTGCCAGCTTAGGCCATTATCAATTGATGTAGCCAGGGTCATATCGTCGCGTTCTTCTTCGTCATTATTAAATGCCAGCAGTAATGGTGTATTTGAACCTTTGTTTGCTAATAGATTGTCAGTATCATATAAAAACAGTCCTATGATCCCGGCACCGGGATTGGGCAGTGTGCTTTTTTCAGCTGTAGTCCAGTTTATGCCGGCATTACTGCTTGTTTGTGTCAGTATTCGCATGGGGGCTTTACCTTGATAACGCATCATAGCAATGGCATTATCGGATGATAGGGGAAATAAAATGGGCTGTAATGAGGTTTTCCCCCAGGATAAACGTATTTTATCGATAACATCGCCATTTTTATTGAGCTTTAAGAGTTCGCCAAATTTACCAAGCAGCTCATGATAAACCGGCAGGCCAATAGTGCCGTCAGTATAATGAACAGGCGTGCCTTTAATCAGTGTACTGAGGTTGAGAAAGGGTGATGTGATTAGACGCTTTGGTACTGACCAGCTTTGCCCTTCGTCATATGAGCGGGTTAAATTAATGGCACTGCCGGCCCAGCCGCCAACGGACACACTGACATAGAATAACCAGATTGAATTATCAGACGCTCTTGTGACTACGGGGTTTCCCAGTTTTCGAATATAACGTGATGTGCCGTCTCTGGTAAATGCTCTTGTTAATATACTTTTTTCCTGCCCCCATTGTTGCGTTTTGTTGTGCCATGTATTTTGATAAATCGTGACATCCTGGTGGCCTTCCCGGGTACCGCCATACCAAAATGCCATGATATTATTATTGCCAAGTTCAATGGCTGTGGCGCTATGAACTTCAGGCGTTGATTCATGAGAAGCAAACTGTGCCATTATAAAAGGAGAGACATTTTTGATAAGGCTATCAGCATGGTCACTGGTTTCTTCTGTTGATGAAGCACTTTGTAAGGTGCGCTTTGTTAAAGAAAACTGATGAGATGGAGTATTGAACAGCTGAGTTAAAACGGTCCATGTCATTGTTAAAAGTGTGATCAGGCCGATGGCTAATATAATTTTATTTTTCATTAAATCGGTTTTTAAACTTTTCATTAAGTTTTCTTTTAAATTGATATTAGATTTTTTGATATATCCGGAAAAAAATTTAAATGATTTATTCTGATTCGTCAAAACGCTGATTTATGAGTACTTCCAGGGCCGCGACGGCTTGTTTTTCATCATGGCCTTCAATGAGTAATGTGATTTCTGTACCTTGGCCGGCTGCAAGCATCATGACACTCATAATGCTTTTGCCATTGGCTGTTTTACATTTGGTTTTAAGTTCAATCGTTGATTGAAAACTACTGGCTAATGTCACTAGTTTAGCAGCAGCTCTGGCGTGTAAGCCAAGTTTGTTTATTATAAAAATTTGTCTTTCAATCATTGCAATGGCTTCTTTTTGAACATGAGGAGTCAGGCTTTTGGGGAGAAATCTTTGTTTTAGATACCCTAATGACAGTCAATGGGGTGCTCAATAATAAAAATACTTTCAGTCGCACCAGAGCATGCTTTTTGGGCTAATTCTGATACATCGAGATGAGCATAGTTCATAATTTTAACCAGCATAGGGAGATTGAGACCAGTAAGAATAATTCTTCGTTGCTTTGATGTATTTTCAAGCAGTTTAGCTGCGACATTACTGGGGGTTGAGCCATACATATCGGTTACTATCAGAATGTCATCATTGCTATCAAGTTCACTGCACAATTGAATGGCTTGTGTATATCCCTGTTCAATATCCATTTGTGAGGTAATAATTAAATTTTTATAAGTGATAGGAGATACTCCCATCATGTTTATGGCAGTATTCAATAAACTGCTGCCTATGTCGTCGTGAGTGATGAGTAATAGTGAGACACCCATGCAAACAAACCCTTAAAAATGAAAGAAGCTAGAGATTATAAGCCGAAAATTATGGCTTTAATAGAGAAAAAAAGAGATAGTTTATACTTCTTCGATGAAAATAGAGGCGCAATTAATAGAATCAATAACTTACAAGAAGTATGGTTTTCAGAAGAGACGTTTTTTTGCAGCGATCAACTGATAAATGTCGGGATATTTTAACGTTGTTCCAGTTCTTTATGACGTGCGATAACAGACTCTCGATGCTGCATAAAATAATGAGCTAATTTTTCAACCATGTAAACAGAACGGTGTTGACCGCCGGTACAACCTATGGCAATAGTGAGGTAATTTCGATTATTTTCTTCAAAGCAGGGGAGCCATTTATCAACATACTGCTGGATGTCTTCAAACATTTCGTCACAGCTTTCTTGTTGATCCAGAAAATCAGCGACGGGCTGATCTTTTCCCGTAAAAGGTCTGAG
This sequence comes from gamma proteobacterium symbiont of Bathyaustriella thionipta, assembly GCA_025656775.1. Lineage (GTDB taxonomy): Bacteria > Pseudomonadota > Gammaproteobacteria > GRL18 > GRL18 > GRL18. The sequence goes on along the minus strand of JAHXHI010000304.1, from coordinate 35,521 downwards.
TGCTGGTTCCCAGTGAGGATTGGGCAGACAGCGCATATCAAACATCATATCCATATCATCAGGCAGACCATGCTTAAAACCAAAGGATAAAAATTGTAATGCCATGACGGGCTGGTTGTTCAGGGTGATAATATCTTTAATTCTGTCTCGTAGCTGATGAACATTTGTACTGGATGTATTAATCTGCTGATCGGCTTCGTCCTGAATCATTTTTAATACAAGCCTTTCTCGATTAATGGCCTCTTCCAGTGATGTTTGTTCATTAGTCAATGGGTGTTTTCGGCGGGTTTCACTAAACCGCTTGAGTAGAATATTGGTTTGGGCATGAAGAAATAAAACATGACACTCGATATCGATTTTTTCAACCGTTTGCAATATTTCAGCAAAACTGGAAAAATTACTGCCCAGTGTTCTGGCATCAATACCAACGGCAATTTTATCAATATAACGACGATCTTTAAGGCTTTTTTCAACCAGTTCAGATAATAACTCTAACGGAAGATTGGCGATACAATAGTAATCTAAATCTTCAAGCACTTGTAATGCAATAGTTTTTCCTGAGCCTGATAAGCCGCTAACGATTTGTAATTTCATTGATTGATTCCCCAGGTCATCCTGTTTTACCCTTTAAGTTGATGGCCTGACTTGGTATTAATTAAGTCTTTAAACCTGATAAATTGCTCAATTGCTGTGTTAATGATTAGAGGTATATTTCTATCAGGGTATAAGTGTATGCGAATACCTGAAACCGAACAACTCTGATAATGCCATTTTTGATAGTCTGGTGTTAATAGATGTTGTGGATTTTGCTGAGTGATGATTGCTTGTTTATCATTAGCTTTAACCAGTTCAATGACAAAATCTATCGGTTGACTGCTCTTGAAACTTTGTTGGCCAATAATATCCAAAAGATTGATGAGACCCAGATCATGTATATGCATCAGGCCATAAAAGCCCTCAGGACAGGTACCGAGTATTTTTTTTGTATTGATATTCGTTGTTAATTCGGGTGCATCATCACAAATGAGTCTGGCACCCTGATGGATCAACTGTAATGCAATTTCTGATTTACCCACTCCGCTATCACCTGTCAGATAGATACCCATGTGGCTGACCTGGATAAGTACACCATGTTCAGGAAGTCTATTTTTTTTCATAAAACCGGATGATGATGCTTCTTTTTAAAAAATAACTGTAATAGCAAAATTCGTGAAAAATCTATTTAATTTACTCGATATTGATGAGAATATTATAAACGCTTTCCGATGAAGTGGCATTATTAAGAATTTGGCGGTTTTCTTTATTGAGAAAAAATTCAGCAAGTTTTGCCAGTATTTGCAGGTGTTCTTCAGTTGAATGGTCAGGCACCAATAGTGCAAATAAGAGTTTTACCGGTTCTTTGTCAATGGCATCGTAATCGACACCATTGATCAGGCTGACAAAAATACCGATGCTATCAGAGCATTCTGATAAACGTCCGTGGGGCAGTGCAACGCCATGACCAATGCCGGTACTGCCCAGGCGTTCTCTATCAATCAGTGTTTCAAATACTTTGTTGGTGCTTAATTCTGGATAGTTATCATGGACAATATGACTGATACTTTCAAGTACCTTTTTTTTACTGCCGGCACTATTGTTAAGTTGAATCTGATCAATTTTGATAAGATGGTTAAATTTCATGGCTGTCTGACTAAAAGGTAGTTTTTTGAAAGTTGAAGTTCATATACTATTTTCATCTGAATGCATAGAAACTGTCAAATAAATTTAAGGGTTTTTAAGAAAAAGAGGAATTATTTACATGATATTATTTTTTATCACTGATTTTCTAAAAATACTGTGACTGAGTGCTTATTGAAAGGTATTTCTGTTTATTGTTGTGTTAGGGAGGGCTCTAAGAGAAAGTGCATCTTCTCTCTCATTAAGGCATTAGCCTTGAGAACAGAGACTCTGGCTCAAGGCTAAAAACAGGCAGCTTATAACTATAATTCGTGTGATTTAAGACTCACTTCACCTCGGTGGTGATCGGTCATTTTTTCTTTATGTTTTTTCACTTGACGATCAAGCTTGTCAATTAAACTATCGATGGCTGAATACATATCTTCATCGACAGCTTCAGCAAACACTTTACTTCCTTTAACCATCAGCGTGGCTTCTGCATTCTGGCGTTGTTTTTCTACACTTAAAATAACATGACTTTTACTAACAATACCAAAGTGACGTTCAACACGTTCCATTTTCTGGTTGACATAATCACGCAGAGAATCTGTGATATCGATGTGGTGTCCGGTTATATCTATTTGCATAAGATTAGCTCCTTGTTAGCTATGATAAATAATATTTTACTTTAAACATTTAAAAATAAAAGCTTACTTATCGTTTGTATGCCCTTTAAGTAATACGTTTATCAGGCAATATTTTTTCTTTCATTAGAGGGTGGTATCGACATTGATTCGCGATATTTAGCAACCGTACGTCTGGCCACCTTATAATTCTGTTCTGCCAGCATGGTAGAAATTTTATTGTCACTTAATGGCTTGCGACTATTTTCTGCAGCAATAAATTTTTTAATAATTGCTCGAATAGCAGTTGCTGAAGCCTCACCACCACTTGCAGTGGTGACATGGCTGGAGAAAAAGTATTTGAGTTCAAAAATACCTCCGGGTGTGTGCATATATTTCTGAGTAGTCACTCTTGATATCGTGGACTCATGCATTTCAACGACTTCAGCAACGTCTGCGAGAACCAGTGCTCGCATGTGCTCTTCTCCATATTCAAAGAAATCTTTTTGAAAGTCCAGAATACAGCGCGATACTTTTAATAATGTTTCATTGCGGCTTTGTAAACTTTTAATAAACCAGCGAGCTTCTTGTAAGTGATCTTTAATTGAGCTCATATCGCTGTCTTTTTTTGCGCCCTTAACCAGATTTAGATATTCTTCATTAATTTTAATATTAGGTGCGGAGTCTGAATTGAGACTACAGGTCCATGCGCCATTAATTTTTTTTACATAGACATCTGGAGTGACATAATGAGGCTTATCATCAGAGATATGGCTGCCAGGCCTGGGACTCAGGCTCTTGATTAAACTGATCACCTGGGCTAACCTTGTCTCATCTAATTTCATGCGACGTTTCAGGGTGGCAAAGTCTCGATTGGCAAGTAATTTTAAGTGTCTGGATACCAGAATTTTAGCCTCACTTAACCATTGAGTATCACTATCCAGAGCTCTTAATTGTAATAGCAGGTTTTCTTGTAAATCTCGAGCGCCTACTCCGGGTGGATCAAAATTCTGAATACGATGCAATACCGCTTCAATTTCTTCTATATCAATTTCATCTTCAGGAGAAAATGATTGCAGTAATTCTTCATAGGACTGAGTTAAATAGCCGCTGTCATCAATACCGTCAATGATCGCATCAGCAATCATTCTGTCAGTATCACTGAATGGTGTCATTTCGGCTTGCCAGATCAGGTGTTCTTGTAAGCTGTCTTCTGTTTTACCGTTATTTTCAAATAAATTACTATCATCGCCACTGTATGAGTTACTAATACTTTGACCAGCAGTGTAACTGGTGCTTGTATCATAGGTATCATCCCAGCTGGAATCGGTTGTCAGTTCAGTAGGGATGTCATTCTGACTATTTTCGAAGTCGACTTGAGAGTTGTCTACCTCACTGGTGAAATCATCATTTGATGGTTGATTATTAAGTTCGTTGCTGTGCTCATTGTTTTTATTATCAAGAGTATTTAAGTCAACAGAATCACTTTTATTGTCGTTATTTGAATTGTCGGTATCAGAACTGGTATTTGAATTGGTTTCATCAACTTCAAGCATGACATTACTATCCAGAGCTTCTTGTATTTCCTGTTGAAGATCTAAACTGGATAATTGCAGCAGCTTTATCGCCTGCTGCAATTGAGGTGTCATTGTAAGTTGTTGGCCTAAGCGAAGATGAAGCGATTGTTTCATAAAATAAGTAATTTATACCTGTTCTCTAGTTAGCGATAGGTTTTAAGTTGTGTCCATCGCTATTAATCGGGCTCATACCGTTGAAAATAAGTGTTCCTTGATTTAATAGTAGCGCAAATTACGTGCCATTGCAGTTGATAAGGATCAAAAAAGTTAATTATTTTTATAATAAAAGATATTATTGTTAACTATCAATAACTTGTTTTTAAATAAAAGTGGCTAAATTTTGAAGTTATCACCAAGATAGACTTCTCGAACTTGCTCGTTGCTTAATAATTCTTCAGGCGTTCCTTTGGCGATGACACAGCCACTATTCATAATATAAGCTCGTTTGCATACACTTAATGTTTCTCTGACATTATGATCGGTGATTAATACACCGATATTTTTTTCTGTGAGGTGGAGAATAATTGCTTGAATATCACTGACTGAAATTGGGTCGACGCCCGCAAAGGGTTCATCTAATAAAATGAAATCAGGTTCCATTGATAAGGTTCTGGCTATTTCAACCCTGCGTCGTTCACCGCCTGAAAGGCTGATACCCACAGACTTACGAATATGGCTAATACTTAACTCATTTAATAATTGTTCCAGATGGTCCTTTCTGTCGGTTCGATTGAGATCTTTTCGGGTTTCAAGAATGGCCATAATATTTTCTTCAACGGTTAGTTTTCTAAAAACCGATGCTTCCTGAGGGAGATAACCAATGCCTTGTTTGGCGCGTTTATGAATAGGAAGGTGGGTCATGTCCTTATTATGACAGGTGATAGTACCGCTATCAGCCTTGATTAAGCCCACAACCATATAAAAACTGGTGGTTTTACCTGCACCATTGGGACCTAATAATCCAACAACTTCCCCTTTTTTTACTGAAAAAGAGACATCATTGACTACCTGGCGTGACTTAAATGTTTTGTTGAGCTTTTCTGCTCGAAGTTCTAATAGATGGCTTGACATGTGATTAACCTCAGAAAATAAACTAAGAATTATTTTTTATTCTTAGGTTGAATGGTCACTTTTATCCGACCACCACTGGAGACAGGTTTGCCATCTTTGTTCTTTTTACCTGTTGCGATCACCGTTTCATTTTTTGTGTCATAAATAATTTTGTTACCGCTGAAGGTATCTCCGTCTTGCCAAACATAAGCGTTTTTAAGCAAGTGAATTTTATCTTTTGTTAAATAGTAAATCATGGTAATGGCACGGGCACGGAAGTCGACATTTTTTCCTTCAGGACGTTGTTTAAATGTGGCTAGTTTTTTTTCACTGCCAACGGCTATTGCTTTTTCCAGATCTTTGTTTTTATCAGTATATAAAGTCAGTTTACTGGATTTGATAACCATGCTTCCCTGACTTAATATGACATTTCCAGTGTATATACTGATGCCTTTGAGATCATCAATATCTGCACTGTCTGCTTCCAGATTAATGGGTTGATTTCGATCACTTGATAATGCCATCAGGCTTGCAGGAGTAAGAAATAAAACAAAAGTAAATAGTAAATAACAGGTGCTTACTTTTATCTGGGAAAGCGGTTGATAGTTCATTAGTATTGCTGCTCCATGGTTAAGCGTCAATTGGTATAGAATGGTTCAATTTACAAAATACAGAAAATCCTCCTGTATTTCAGGCAGAGTTGCTATTTTCCTTAACTCCGCCTATCCTGTGTTATGTCTTAATCTGGTTTGGGCTTTGCCGGTATATGTTGAGCTTTGACATTATTTAATAAGTAATAATGTTCTTTATCCAGAAAAGCTTTCATACCAACCCCCGTTGCTATCGTTGAATCGGTTGTAATTTTTACGGCTTTATCCGTTTCAGCATAGTCTCTATTGGGCCAGATGGTTAATTCGGGTGATTCAAGTTGAGAAAATTGATTAACCTGCGATTGTTCTCGTTTTATTACAGTATGACCTTTTAAAATAACACGAGTTCCTTGCTTATTAATCCAGCCATGATCCGCACTCACATAAACAGGTGGTCCATTTTCTCTAAAGAGGGTAATTCTGGGGGTCATGATTTCAGAGTCTGCTTCATCAGGATAATGGGAAACCTGAGCACCGATTATTTTGCTTTTAGGGAGACCGGTTTCACCGAAATTAATAATTTCCGCCGTATTAAAAAAAGTATCGGCAATTTTTAAGGCGCTGTTTTTTGCAGGGAGATTGATACTCGTTTGTTTGCTGGCGCTAAGCGTAAATACATACCAGGTGATAGCGATTGAAGCAGCAGGGATAGCAAGTAGTATGGTTAGGAGTTTTTTATCCATATCAGATTTAATTGTAAACTTTAACTAATAAGCCCTGAGTCAGGTCAATTTAAAGATAAACTGCAAACTGTTCTTCCAATGTGCCCTGAGCTTCCATCAATAGTTCACAGACATCACGTACGGCACCATGACCGCCATTGTGCCGGGTTGTCCAGTCAGCCTGATGTATCACTCGTTCATGGGCATCAGCAACGGCAATAGATAAACCGACTTTTCTCATAACAGGCAGATCAACCAGATCATCGCCGACATAAGCGACCTGAGTATAGTCTAATTGCAGTTTATGGCAAAGCGTTTCAAATGCCTGCACTTTATTGCGCTGCCCTTGAAACACCAGGTCAATATTAAGGTTTTTCATTCGATGGGTAACAACATCTGAAGTTCTTGCTGTAATAACTGCAAGAGGAATACCGGAGCGTTGCAGCATCATAATACCTAAACCATCTCTTGAATGAAATGCTTTGTATTCCAGACCATTATCGCCAAAAAAGAGGCCGCCATCTGTCATGACGCCATCAATGTCACAGATTAAGAGCTTAATGGTGCTGGCTTTGGCAAAAATCTCCTGCATTAACAGGCTCCTTTTTATCGACTGTTTATACACTTTCACATAAATACTGATAATGCTTTATATGAAAAACCATAGAAATAATGCGCTACAAATTTTTATTATATTAAATACTTTGCTGATAAATAATAACCATATAAGCAACATAACACATCAGCAATATACCACCTTCAAAACGATTTAATCTACCCTTACCTTTAAATCCATAAGCAAAAATAAAGAGTAGAACAGACAGTGCTATCATAACAGGATAGTCACGGCTTAAAACGTTGGGATCAAGTACAGCACCTGTCATAATACCCGGTATACCTAATACGCCTAGTAAATTAAACATATTTGAGCCAATAATATTACCAATAGCCATTTCGTGCTCACCTTTTAAGGCGCTGGCAATTGAGGCGGCTAACTCGGGCAAACTGGTGCCAATGGCAACAATGGTTAAACCAATGACCAGTTCGCTGACGTGAAATGCATGGGCAATATTAACGGCTCCCCATACTAATAGACGAGAACTGACTAATAGGATCACCAGACCAATGAAAAGCCATAAAAAAGCCATTGGCGTCGACATACCTTTAGGTATTTCTTCACTGAATTCTTCTTCAAGGGGATCTTGTGAACCGGACTGTTTCTTCTCTTTGATGCCCATTAAAGTGATAAAGCCCATTAAGGCAAACATACCGCATAGTAAAATAACACCGTCAATGCGATTGAGCTCTCCATCCCAGAGTAATGCCCATGCAAGCAGCATGATTATGAACATAATGGGATATTCTCGCTTGAGAATTTTGGAGTGAACCAGAAGGGGAGATACTAATGCGGTGATACCGAGAACTAAAGCAATATTGGTAATATTTGAGCCCAGAGCATTACCCACTGCAAGATTGGGAGTACCTTCATAAGCGGCCACCCCTGAAACAATCATTTCAGGTGCAGAGGTACCAAAGCCGACAATAGTCAGACCGATAATTAACGGGGAAACGCCAAAATTCAGAGCGATGCCAGAGGCGCCGATAACAAATCGATCAGCACTCCATATGAGCAATAAAAATCCGGCTAGAATGGCAACACAACTGAATAACATTTCCATTTTTGTAAACCGTATTTCCTGCTGTCGTAATTTGTTTGATGAAAAAAAGCCCCGATACGCAGGACGTAGCGGGGCATTTTAACAGGTTCTTAAGCGAAACGCTTACACTAATTTTAAATTTAAAATTTAAAAATCTTCAAAATCTTCGATTATGACCTTAGGAGGTTCACCGTCATAAACTCTGTTTTGACGCCACTGATAATAAGATTCACGGGTAAAGATATATGGATCAAGAGCGAGCTCGTCTCTTATATCGGTTGTTTTAAGTAATTCGGAACGAATATCCACTGCTCTGACAGAAGCAAGGGTAATGGTTGCCGATGCGGGTGATACCTGATTCAGAGGATGTACCAGAAAGTCGATTACCAGGGACGGAGCATCACGAACACTGCTGGGGCCCAGAATTGGCAGAACGATATAAGGACCTGAAGCAACGCCCCAGTAACCGAGTGTATCAGCAAAGCTTTCATGATGTTTAGGTAAACCCATCGGTGTACCCATATCAATTAGGCCCAGAAGACCAAATACGGTATTCACTGAAAAACGTAATGTGTCAGAAGTAAACTGCTCGGGTTTGAGCTGTAAAATATCATTGACCACCACCACCACATCGTCAAGATTGCTGAAAAAATTATGGGTACCTGTTTGTACTGGAGTGGGTAATTTTTGATAACCTGTAGCAACAGGTTTTAAAATAATGCGATCAAAACCTTCATTAAACTCGTAAATATTGCGGTTTACTGATTCGATGGGATCATTGACTTCACCATCCGGTGTTGTGGAGGCACAGCCCGTTGCCAATAAAATCAAAGCAGTCAGTATAAAATAGGGTACAGGACGGAATTTGAATGTTAAAATAGTCATATGGTACGGTTTGTTGTTTTATTGTTAATAATAAGCTAATTCAGAGGTATGATAATCAAAAAGTGTTGCTAAATATATAGCCATATTGCATCAAAACGCAGTTACACATAAAAAATCAATGATGTTATTTTAAATCAATACCTTACCGCTGTGGTTTTAATCCTACAAACGGTTTTTTTGTGTTTGTTGCTCTGATTTTATAAGAATTTATGTGGCAGTTGTTTTAATTTTATTACACTGTTTACATCGGTAGGTGGTTATTAATTGGCCTTTTTTTACATCAAATTGATTTTTATCAATAATTTCCCATTGGTGAAAACCACTATTGCACAGTGTTCTGGCTTTATTTTTTTTCTTGAGTTGTTGTTTTTTAAATTGTTTAAGATTAATAATTGTGGCCATCATAAGGTCTTATATTGAAAAAAGAGTGGTATATTGAATTCAAAAAAACAAACAAAATTCAATGGTGAATTACATTTTGGTATCTCAAACCTAAATAATTCTTCGCTGATAAATCACTTCTTTCCAGAAGATCTACCTGAAGATTGGCGTTATAGCTATTATAGCAATGAATTTGATCTGCTTCTCATTCATTTATCCGATCTCAATTTACCGTATTCACTCACTCAATCAGGAAATAATTATTCAGTTGATAAAATTATCGAACAATTAACGGCGCTAGTCGATGATACTGAAGGATCAGCTTATTGTGTATTTGATTGTTCCGGGCTTTCGCTAAGCCTTCAGCAACAGCTTTATGAAAGTCAGGTTATCGCTGAAGCCAATTGTTATTTTATCAATTTGGATAAACTGAGTGAAACAACGGTAATAAGTCATTCAACGCAGCTTGAATGGGGCTGTGTCTTTGCTGGAAATGACCTTGAAGAAACCTTTAATAGCGATTTATTTTGTCATGTAAAAAGTGAGACAAAAATTGCGCCTGCAGAATTACGACGGGTCATAGAAAATATTCGAGATTATGCACTGGCAAAAAATGGTCGAACGATGAATATTGTTTTTTCTTCAAACTATGCATTGGAAAACTGCCGCAATGCCATCCTGCTTGAAAGCATGATGTAATTTTCCTAGAGGTCAATTACTTTTATTGATATACTCCTCAGTCATTTAATAATAGTATTGACAGTTTTTTTTCAAAGAATGGAATTTAGCCTAAATTATGCAGGCAACAGATAAAACCCTGGTTCGCATTAGAGATCTGCATTTCTCCCGTGGTCATTCCAAAATTTTTAATGGTATTGATATTGATATCCCTAAAGGGAAAATTACCGCCATTATGGGCCCTAGTGGTACAGGAAAAACAACGCTGCTCAAGTTAATTGGCGGCCAACTGAAGCCTCAACAAGGCACAATATACTTTCATGGTGAAAATATCCCCACCATGAAGACCAAAAAACTGTATGAAGTTAGAAAAAAAATGGGTATGTTATTTCAAAGTGGTGCGCTTCTGACGGATATGTCTGTGTTTGACAATATTGCTTTTCCCTTGCGTGAGCATACAGAACTGCCTGAAGTGATGATTCGGGATTTGGTCTTAATGAAGTTGCAGGCGGTGGGTCTTCGTGGTGCACGTCACTTAAACCCCAGTCAGCTATCGGGTGGTATGGCGCGTCGTGTTGCTTTTGCCCGTGCTATTGCACTTGATCCTGAGATGGTGATGTTTGATGAACCTTTTACCGGACAAGATCCTATTTCAATGGGCGTATTAGTTCAGTTAATACGTTCAATGAATGAAGCACTGGAATTAACCAGTGTTATTGTTTCTCATGATATTGAAGAGACAATGGCAATTGCTGATAAAGTTTATGTGATTTCTCAGGGTAAAATAGTAGGACACGGCAGTCCGGAAGAAATGAGTCAATCAAATTCACCCTGGATTAGTCAATTTGTTCATGGTGAAGCAGATGGCCCGGTTCCTTTTCACTATCAGGCGAGTTCTTTTAAAGATGACATCTTTTCAGGGGAATACGTTGATTAATATGAATAACAATCCCTGTTTAATGCATATTATTTACTGTCAATTTATGCTTCTTACACGATATAAAACAGAACAAGATAAAAAAAATGTTTGACTGGTTTGCGCAGATTGGCAAAAGTGCCATTGATTTTTGGGCTCGCCTTGGTGGTGAAGTGTTATTGTTTTTACAGACAGTAATGGCATTTTCTAAAATAATTTTTCGCCCGGGCCTCATTATTCAGCAGCTTTTTTCAATTGGCGTTCGCTCTATGCTGATTATCATCGTGTCTGGTTTTTTTGTCGGCATGGTTTTAGGTTTACAAGGCTACAATACATTAATTGATTTTGGTGCCGAAGAATCCCTGGGTGTCATGGTTGCCTTATCATTAGTACGGGAGTTAGGGCCTGTTGTGACGGCCTTACTTTTTGCCGGGCGTGCAGGTTCTGCTTTGACTGCTGAAATTGGCCTAATGAAAGCAACCGAACAATTATCGGGTTTGGAAATGATGGCTGTGAACCCGGTAGAACGAATTCTGGCACCCAGATTGTTCGCTGGTATTATCAGTATGCCGCTGCTGGCTGCTATGTTTAGTGCTGTAGGCGTATTTGGCGGTTATCTGGTTGGCGTGGATTTACTGGGTGTTGATACCGGCGCATACTGGTCCCAGATGCAGGCACGAGTTGATTTTGATCAGGATATTGTTCAGGGTGTGATTAAGAGTGTGGTTTTTGGGGTGGTGACAACCTGGATTGCTGTTTATGAAGGCTATACCTGCTTACCTACATCAGAAGGGGTAAGTCGTTCAACCACCCGAACCGTCGTTTATTCTGCATTAGCTGTGCTGGGACTGGACTTCTTATTAACCGCATTAATGCTGTAGTAACCTATATTTAGAAAATACAAAATAATTACGTGGATAGAAATAATGTCTAACTCAAGAATATTAGAAGTATCGGTTGGAATTTTTGTTGCTTTGGGAATTGCAGCCCTACTGGTATTGGCAGTGAATGTGAGTAATGTCAGCAGCTTCAGTGCCGGGGAGCACTATAGTATTACTGCTAACTTTGACAATGTCAGTGGCCTGAAAGAACGTTCAGCGGTCTCTATTGCAGGGGTAACCGTAGGTCGTGTTACCAGCATTGTGGTGGACCCGGATTCGTACGAAGCAGTGGTTAAAATGACAATTGATGCACGTTTTAGTGATGTGCCTGTTGATTCCTCGGTTGGAATCTATACTGCGGGCCTGTTAGGTGAAAAATACATTGGTATTGAGCCTGGCGGAGCACCTGATGTACTTGAAGAAGGCAGCGTTATTCGTCTTACACAATCTTCTATTGTTCTGGAAAAACTAATCAGTCAGTTTCTTTTCAGTCAATCGGATAAAAAAGACGAATAGACAGTCCAGGTGCGATATCACATGACAGAAAATACCAATGCAGTACAACTTGAAAAATTATCTCCGGGGCATTACCTACTTAAAGGCCAGTTAAACTTTAAGTCTGTGCCTATGCTATGGTCAAATAACAGAACAACCTTATTTAGTGATGAAATGGATACTCTGGATGTTGATTTATCACAACTTGAACGTTCAGATAGCTCTGGTTTGGCTTTATTGGTTGAGTGGTATCGTGAAGCTGAATTGCAGAATAAAAAAATTACTTTTTTTAACCTGCCATCACAAATGTATGATATTGCCCGCCTCAGTGATTTGAATGAAGTTCTACCACTGGCGTTGAGGCCGTCTTAATAGCTTGAATTTTTAAATAAACTATTAGCCCCCAAAAAAGAGTAGAAAAATGACAACTGATGAAATTAAAGTATTAATCGAAGCCGGAATTGAAGGTGCTCAAGTGACTGTTAATGGCGATAATGGAATGTTTGATACAACGGTCGTTGCCGATCAGTTTGATGGGTTAGCACCGGTAAAAAAACAACAAATGGTTTATGCTACGGTGAATACTTATATTACCAGTGGTGAAATTCATGCACTGAGTATTAAAGCCTATACTCCCAAAGAATGGGCAACGGCCAGTAAATTATTAATTGGCTAAGTCTAATAAATTTTCTATCTATATCCTGAATATGTGCCGTATTATTTAAACCTGAATAAATCAACTCAGTCTACCCTGAAAAATGGGTTCTTTGAGGAGATACACAGAATTTTCAGCAACTTGATCACTCTAGTTGCGATTTAACGGATTAATTTAGCTTAAATAGTCCCCCTTTTTTTAAAAAACCCTTTTATTTACAGTGACTACAGGCAGAAGAAAGAGTAAAATGCTCTGTTTTGTTCAATCTTATAAGGTTTGGTCGTACTGAATGGATAAATTATTCATTACTGGTGGTAATCGTCTGGAAGGTGAAATTCGCATTTCCGGTGCTAAAAATGCAGCATTACCCATTATTATGGGCTGTTTATTAGCTGATGATGCTACCACTATAGGCAATGTGCCGCACTTACACGATATCACGACAACACTTGATCTACTTGGGCGCATGGGTGTCTCCATTACCCTTGATGAAAACCGTGATGTTGAGGTTGATACCCGTACTATTGATAAATATGTAGCACCCTATGAACTGGTTAAAACCATGCGTGCTTCTATTTTAGTACTAGGGCCTCTGGTTGCTCACTATGGACAGGCAGAGGTTTCTTTGCCCGGTGGTTGTGCTATTGGTTCGCGTCCTGTTGATCAGCATATTAAAGGCTTAAAAGCCATGGGTGCTGATGTTATGGTTGAAAATGGCTATATTCGAGCTACAGCCAAACGCCTTAAGGGTGCCAAAATTGTTATGGATATCGTTACTGTAACAGGCACTGAAAATCTGCTTATGGCGGCTACCCTGGCTGACGGCATTACCGTTCTTGAAAATGCGGCCCGTGAGCCTGAAGTGGTTGACCTGGCAATATTCTTGAACTCCATGGGAGCAAAAATCAGCGGTGCTGGTACGGATACCATTACCATTGAAGGCGTCGAGAAATTATCAGGTACAAAACACAATGTGATGCCGGACAGGATTGAAACGGGTACTTATCTGGTGGCTGCAGCAGTAACAGGCGGTAAAGTCAAACTAAAAGATACCTGTCCTGATTACCTGGATGCGGTCTTGGAAAAGTTGTCTGATTCGGGTGCAGAGGTTGACAGCGGTGAGGACTGGATTACCCTGGATATGAAAGGTAAACGCCCCACCTCTATTGATATCCGAACGGCACCTTATCCTGCCTTTCCAACGGATATGCAGGCGCAGTTTTGTGTCCTTAATGCCACTGCTGATACCACAGGTTCTGTTGTTGAAACTGTCTTTGAAAATCGTTTTATGCATATTTTAGAATTGCAGAGAATGGGAGCAGATATTAATTTACAAGGTAATACTGCTATCATTAAAGGCGTGGAAACCTTAACTGCGGCACCGGTAATGGCCACTGATTTGCGAGCCTCTGCCAGTCTGGTTATTGCCGGACTGATTGCAGAAGGTGAAACAGAGGTGGAACGTATTTATCATATTGATCGCGGTTATGAATGTATTGAAGAGAAACTCTTACAATTAGGTGCTTCCATTCGTCGTGTTCCGGGTTAATGGCCTTGATGCGGCGCTTTACTTCGAACAAAAAATAAAGCATTACAAAAAGAGATTAAAGAATGAGTGATACCCTGACGATAGCGCTATCCAAAGGACGAATTTTTAAAGAAACTTTGCCTTTACTTGCTCATGCTGATATTTATCCAGTTGATGATCCGGATAAAAGTCGCAAGCTGATCCTTGACACCAATCATGATAATATCAAGCTGGTTATTATTCGTGCGACTGATGTACCCACTTATGTACAGTATGGTGCTGCTGATGTGGGCGTTGCAGGTAAAGATGTGCTAATGGAACATGGCGGTGAAGGTGTTTATGAACCACTTGACCTGCATATTGCCAAGTGTCGTTTAATGACGGCAGGTCCGGTTAATGATAAGCCCATTACCGGCCGCTTACGGGTAGCCACCAAGTTTGTTAACACAGCCAGGCGCTTTTATGCTGAAAAAGGTATTCAGGTCGAAGTGATTAAACTTTATGGCTCAATGGAGCTGGCACCACTGGTTGGTCTGGCTGATCGGATTGTTGATGTTGTGGATACGGGTAATACACTCAAAGCGAACGGTTTAACACCCATGGAGCATATTGCTGATATCAGTTCACGCTTAATCGTTAATAAAGCATCGATGAAAATGAAACATCAGCGGGTCAAACTATTAATTGAGCGTATTGCAGAAGCAGTTAAGCAATAAAAATCTAAGTAACACCTTAAATAAACGTTTATTTAAAGCCAATCAAGAGCTAATTCACCGGAGTTTATCATGCTTGATATTAATCGTCTTCAAACCAGTGACACTAATTTCTGGTCACAAATGAAAGACTTATTGGCCTGGGATAATGTCTCAGATGATTCTGTGCAATCAACTGTAAAACAAATTCTAAAAGATGTTCGTAGAAACGGTGATAAAGCACTGGTCGAGTATACCAATAAGTTTGATCGCATGACTGCGGCTGATATGTCAGTGTTATCTATTCCCAATGAGCGTCTGCAACAAGCCCTGGATGGTTTGCCGGAAAAACAACGCCATGCTCTGGAAATATCTGCTGAGCGGGTAAGACGTTACCATGAAAAACAAAAAATGGAATCATGGTCGTATACTGAAGAAGACGGTACCTTATTAGGTCAGCAAGTGACGGCTTTAGACCGAGTGGGACTCTATGTGCCAGGTGGTCAGGCGGCTTATCCCTCTTCCGTGTTAATGAATGCCATTCCTGCGAGAGTTGCCGGAGTTAAAGAATTAATTATGGTGGTTCCGACGCCTGATGGACAAATCAATGAACTGGTTTTTGCTGCTGCGGCAATAACAGGTGTTGATAAGGTATTTGCTGTAGGCGGTGCTCAAGCGGTCGCTGCACTGGCTTATGGTACGGAATCGGTTCCACAGGTTGATAAAATTGTTGGTCCTGGAAACATCTATGTCGCGACGGCCAAGGGGATGGTTTTTGGTACTGTGGGTATTGATATGATTGCCGGCCCATCTGAAATCTTAGTGATATGTGATGGTAAAACCGATCCTGACTGGATTGCTATGGACTTATTTTCTCAGGCGGAACATGATGAAGATGCTCAGCCTATTCTGATCTCTCCTGATGCAGAATTTTTAGATAAGGTTCAGGACTCTATTGAACGTTTGCTGGTTGATATTGAGCGTAAAGAAATTATTGAAGTCTCGCTTAATGATAGAGCAGCCTTGATTCATGTCAATGATATGGATGAAGCCATAGAAGTCTGCAATTATATTGCGCCCGAGCATCTGGAACTCTCGGTTGATGACCCGCAGTCTATGCTGCCCAAAATACGCCATGCCGGTGCTATTTTTATGGGACGTTATACAGCAGAAGCCTTGGGCGACTATTGTGCCGGACCCAACCATGTTTTACCCACTTCAAGAACCGCTCGATTCAGCTCAGCTTTAGGTGTGTATGATTTTCAAAAACGCTCCAGCCTGATTATGTGTTCAGAAGATGGTGCCTCGGAATTAGGAAAAATTGCCTCGGTGATGGCTCGAGGTGAAGGGCTTATCGCTCATGCCCGCAGTGCTGAGTATCGTATAAAATCATCTGACTAGGGATAATGAGCCCTTATAACAAAAGCGGGAGAAAAAAGACCGATGACTGATTTGATAACACAATGGATCAGAGATGATATCAGAGAATTATCGGCCTACCATGTACCTGACCCAGGACAAATGATAAAGCTGGATGCCATGGAGAATCCTTATCTATGGCCAGAGTCCATGCAGCAGCAGTGGTTGTCTCAGTTGTCTGAGGTTCCTGTTAATCGTTATCCCGATCCTTCTGCAGCAAAACTCACAAAACGATTAGAGCAAGTCATGAACGTTCCACAGGGAATGTGTTCTATTCTGGGTAATGGCTCTGATGAGCTCATTCAGATTATCTGCATGGCATTGTCTAAGCCGGATAATGTCGTGATGGCACCTGAACCCACCTTCGTAATGTATCAGATAATTGCTCGCTTCACGAATATGAAGTATCAGGGGATTCCTCTGGATAGCCACTTTCAACTTGATATGGCGGCGATGACCGAGGCAATAGAAATACATCAGCCCGCAGTGATTTTTCTGGCTTATCCCAATAACCCTACGGGTAATCTGTTTTCAGAACAAGACGTCAAAACAATTATTGAAATGGCTCCGGGACTTGTTGTTGTAGATGAGGCATACCATGCTTTTGCCGGTCATAGTTTTATGCCTATGTTATCTGATTATGATAACCTGGTGGTCATGAGAACAGTTTCCAAAATGGGGCTGGCTGGACTTCGCCTTGGAATTCTTAGTGGTCCTTCTGATTGGATCAGCGAGTTTGATAAGGTGAGACTACCCTATAATATTAATGTATTAACACAATTTACTGCCGATTTTGCACTTGAGCAGCATGATATTCTGCAGCAACAAACGGATCAGATCTGTAGGGATAGAGAAATTTTAAAAGAAGCAATGATGGGCTTAAACGGTATTATTCAATACCCCAGTGCAGCCAACTTCATTTTATTCAAAGCTGAACATATCAGTTCAGAAACTATTTTTTCAGCATTAAAACAGTCAGGTATATTAATTAAACGCTTTGCTGATACTTCAGGTTCTCTTGCTAACTGCCTTCGCGTTACTGTAGGTACTGCAGATGAAAATCAGGCCTTCATTGAAGGTATGAAAAAAATATTGCCATAACGCTGTATTAAACAACACTGCTTTATAAATACCTCGTTGTTCATTTTGCTGTATTGCCGGCAGGTGCTCGAGGCAAGTTAATACCAGATAAAATTGTACAATTAACACTCGGTAGTCTATAACATTAAAAGGCAGCAGAAATGTTTAAAAACAATTCGGCAGGATGCTTAAATACTCCCTATTCAAATTGGTTAAAAGTAGTGGCAACTCTTTATGTCAAATGAGCAGTCGATAACAAATATATTTAAATTAAAATATTATTTTTCTATAGTCGGGCTTGGCAGCACGATAATTGCTGCGATTCTACTTTCATTATTTTATCGCCAGATGGCTATCAATGATATTGTTATCCTGGGTGAACGTAACAACCTGGTACTTGCTGAAACGGTTTTCAACTCAGTTAAAAATGAATTAATAGACTATTTAACGACTACAAAAAAAACGGATAGCATCCCATCTTCTCAGCATAAATTGTTACCATCGGCATTAGATAAAGCCATACAGGAGATCATGGCGAATGCATCTGTGGTCAGGGTAAAAATTTATGATAAAGATGGAATAGTGGTATTTTCGACAAAACCCAATCAAATAGGTGTTGATCAGAGTAATAACAAACAATTTAAATCTGCCGTTGTGGGGCAAGTGGCCAGTAAACTTATATTTATAGATACTTTTAGTCTATTCAGCAAGCCTTCTGAGGAAGATAACCTCGTACAAAGTTATTTACCAATTCGCTTAAGTCCAACTTCATCTATCTATGGAGTGTTTGAAATATATACCGATGTTAAATTAGTTGTAGATCGTGTTGAACGCACTGAAACGGTGGTTTTTCTTGGTGTCTTCATCGTCCTTCTGATACTTTATAGTTTTCTTTTTTTTATTGTGCGTATTTCTTCAAAAACCATTGAGCAATAACAATCCATTATTCAGGAAAGAACAAAAACGCTGGAATTACTTTAGGTACAAATGCTTAACGTTCAGGAGACTGAAAAGAAGAGAATCGCGCACAAGCTCCACGAAGGTATTGCTCAGAATCTGGCTGCCATTAAAAATAATATAGAAATCGCAAGTATCAATCATACAGAGGATGAACTTATCCCATTACAGCAGGCCATTCATACCCTTCAGGATACGATACAGGATGTTCGGGCTCTCACGATGGAGTTAAGACCACCATCTCTGGATGATTTTGGCTTAATAAAAACAATTAACTGGTTATGCAGTGAATATCGGAATGTCTATACTGAGCTTTTAATTAAGACATCTTTTGAACTTGATGAAGACAGCTTGCCGGGCACGGTAAAAACATTGATTTACCGTGTCATACAGGAAACTCTGGAAAGCATAAGCAACATTAGTGATGCCGGTGTTGTGAAATTGAATCTGACGGGAAATACTAATAGTGTTTCACTGTCACTGCAAGATAATGCATTAACTTATCATTCCAATGAAATACAGTTCAATGAAAGTGCCGCGGCTAAAGTGTTTGCTGCTATGAAAGAACGTACAGTGTTATCAGGGGGGACCTTCTCTATTGGGAATGCGCCAGAGGGGGGGACTCTTGGGAAGGCAACCTGGGTATTTTAGTACACTTAAGATATGATGCAGCTGTAGTTGATAGATTAATTAAAAATGCTCAGCGCTCAGTATTTTTTACACTGTTTATAGGTGATTATTTTTAGTTCTTTATGATGAATGCTGCCGGGCTGTTTGTTATAAAATTAAGCCCAATCCATGATGGTGCAGGGATACATTTGTTTACAGTGCTATTAAATCCATGTAAATTAGCCTGATTATTTTCCAATTTTGGTAAAGCAGGTTAATCGGGTGTAGGGTTTTATTTTAACCATAGATAACTCAAACTCATGAGATGAATTAATATTGTTATGACAGACAAAACAAACTATTCAGATAACCTCAATAAATCATCTGAATTTCTTCGCCTGACAATTTCCCTGTTGGCACAGCATAAAATTCCCGCCCACCCACATAATTATCAAATGGGATATGAGTATGTTTCGGGAAGAAATCAAGCTTTGATGGATGATTTAAGCAAATTGATAGAGCAATCTGATGTGCCGTCAGACCAACAACTCACGACAATCTATAAGCACTATTTTGCACAAGATGAACATTTTTTTGAGGTCATGCGTCAGGAAATACGACATATTATCTCCAGTATAATGAATGACTTTGGTTATTCAGGCAACCAGCTATCCGGTTATACAAACACACTTAAGCAATTTATCGATATTCTGGATAGTAATACTTCCAGCGAAACTATGCTGCATGAAACCACGAAAGTGATTGAAGAAACCCATGCAGTGAAACAATCACAGCAGCATATGGAAAAGCAGATTGTCAGTGTGATTGCTGAAATTGATTCGTTGCGCAAAGAACTTGAGCAGGTCAAAGAAGAATCAAAAATAGATGCTTTGACCGGTATTTCCAACCGTAGAGCCTTTGATGCGGCATTGGAACATTCGATTTTTATTTCCCGGGAAAATCATAAACCATTCTGTCTGTTGCTTTTGGATATTGATCATTTTAAAGCGTTTAATGATAACTATGGCCACTTAATCGGTGATAAAGTGCTGCGCTATATTGCTGCTTCATTAAAGCGCAATACCAAAGGAAGTGATTTTGTGGCGCGATTTGGTGGGGAAGAGTTTGTTATTATACTCCCGGGAACTAATATTAATGGAGCCATGACTGTGGCAGAACAAGTTCGTCAAGCGGTTTCTTCTGGAACGTTGGCGGACAAAGGGACCGATAAATCTTATGGTAAAGTGACGATTTCTATAGGCGTCACACAGTTTCGTGCCAGTGATTTATCCAATGATTTAATCGGACGGGCTGATAAAGCACTTTACCTGGCAAAAGAACGTGGGCGAAACCGAGTTGAAAGATAATCATTTCAGATAAGTACACTAAACCACAAATACTGACTCACTATAAAAAGCGTGTTGGCACTTTTTAAGAACCAGACATCTGGGGGCGTTCTTCTGCAATTACTTTAAATTGTAATGATTGATTACGTCTCATGCCGCGCAGAATAGCAACCTCACCGGGTCGTAGATTGGTGATTAAATCCAAAGCCATTTTTGCAGATGATATTTTAATATTATTGATATGGGTAATAATATCACCCGCATTAATGCCTGCTTTTTGACTGGGCCCGTTCTGTAAAACGCCAATGATCAACAAAGCATGGCTGGACTCACTATTAAGCTGTTGTGCCAGCATAGGCGATATTTCTTTTGCCTCAATGCCTATCCAGCCACGTCGTACTTCGCCATAAGTGATTAGCTGATACATGATTTCCCTGACCAAAGAAGAAGGGATAGCGAATCCAATACCCTGAGAACCACCGCTATTACTAATATTGATTGTGTTCAGGCCGATCATTTCACCCTGAGTATTAACCAGAGCACCACCTGAATTGCCAGGGTTAATTGCTGCATCTGTTTGAATAAAATTATCAAAACTATTGGCTCTAAACTGTGAGCGATTGAGTGCGCTGATGATCCCTGAAGTGACTGTGTTTCCCAGGCCAAAGGGGTTACCTATCGCAAGGACAATATCGCCAACCTGGAGATTTGATGAGTCACCGAACTGGATAGTGGATAATTTGGCGGCAGAGACCTTTAACAATGCCAGGTCGGTTTCCAGGTCACGGCCGACAATGCTGGCTTGAAGATAACGACCGTCCTTTAACAGAACCTCAATGTCCTGTGCACCGGAGATAACATGATTATTGGTTAAAATATGCCCCTGTGATGACACAATAACCCCTGAGCCCAGATTATTCTCTTCTCTGTATTGAGAGGGTGGCGAACGTTTTTCTATCAGGGCTCTGAGTGTGGCATTATTGTAAAGTGTATTTTCATGCTTGACTCGCTTGCGGGTAAAAATATTAACAACGGCGGGGGCTGCTCGATTCACTGCCGGAGCAAAGCTAATGATTTGAGTGCTTTTTGCTCGGGGCTGGTTTGCCGGAGAACGGCTTACTTCTTCCTGTGGAAGGGGGAGATTATTAGTGGCAGAAATTGGTTCATCGGTATTATTTTGCAGCAGGTAGTATAAAATAAGTGCAATCAGAAAACCGGCGGCTGCTGATAATAAAAAAAATAGTTGAGATGAAGGGTTCTTGCTTGTCATCTTGATAGTTTACACAAAAATTCTTATTGAGGAAAATTATGGTAAAGCGTGCTGATATCGTGACTTATTGTGATGATTATTTAGATATAGGAATATTTAAAGATTATTGCCCGAATGGCTTACAGGTGGAAGGTAAAGAGTCTATTAAACATATTGTTTCTGGAGTGACGGCAAGTCAGGCACTGATTGATGCGGCGATAGCGCAACAGGCTGAGCTGTTATTAGTACACCATGGTTTTTTCTGGAAAGGGGAAAATCCGGTATTGACGGGTATAAAAAAACGTCGCTTAAAGGCACTTCTCGTGAATGATGTTAATTTGCTGGCTTACCATTTGCCTTTGGACGCTAATAAAACACTGGGTAATAATGCATTACTGGCAAAAAAATTGGATATTAAAATTGAGCAGTATTTTTCCAGCAATGAAATTGCACTGGCCGGAACAATAAAACAACAAAGTGGAAATGATTTCAGGCAGTGTATTACTGATGTATTAGGGCGAGAACCGCTGCATATTGAAGTTGATAGAATGATAAGCAAGGTGGCTCTGTGTACCGGTGCGGCACAAAACTATATCAGTCAAGCGATTGAGCTTGGGGTTGATGCGTTTATCAGTGGTGAAGTTTCTGAAAATACCTGGCATATTGCTAAAGAAAGCAATATACATTATTTTGCTGCAGGACATCATGCCACTGAACGATATGGAGTACAGGCACTGGGTGAGCACCTGGCCGCTCAGTTTGGGCTGAAACACACTTTTATTGATATCAATAATCCAGTTTAGAGTCTATTTCGTTAAGTGATATGTGCTAAAATTTTGGCAGATTTTATTGTGATTAATTGGGCTTATGCGCTAAAAATCAGACGCTATTTCAGAATAGTTTTGAATAAACCAATAAATTGATAAATTCAACAATTTAGAGGAAATTGTCAACTAGTTCATGATAAATGTCAGCTTAATTAGTAAATTATTAAATTGTTCTTGATATTATAAGGTTCTTCATAGAAAATGTGGCAAATTTTTTCGTTATCGAATTAAGAATCGTAACACACTTCGAGTCAATTATCGCTTGAGTTGGCGTAATTGAATTAAGGCCGGAAATAGAGTGCTTTTTTTATAGCAAGGGTTATAACCAGAGTTATAAAAAGAAAAAAGTACTTTTTTTTGTGTGTCATTTGGGGCGGGTTAAAGTCTTATATTTGGGAGTAAGTAAATGAGTGCAGACGCTGTAAATAATAGCAAACGTCGCTTTCTGGTCGCATCCACTTCTGTGGTTGGTGCCATTGGTGCCGGTTTTGTAGCTGTACCTTTCGTCAAATCATGGAATCCAAGTACCAAAGCGTTGGCCGCTGGTGCACCTGTGCTTGCTGATATCAGCAAACTTGAAGAAGGGCAAATGATCACAGTAGAGTGGCGCGGTAAGCCAGTTTACATATTAAAAAGAACAGATGATAACCTGAATGTTCTGGAGTCAGACGTTGATATGCTTGCTGATGTCAATTCTGATGCATCAAAGCAGCCGGAGTATTGTAAAAACTCTGCGCGTGCCTATGACAAACATAAAAAAATATCGGTGATGGAAGGTGTGTGTACTCACCTTGGTTGCGCCCCTAAATATCTGCCTGATTTAAATAATCCTTTTTCGGGTTCACTGGGTAGTGACTGGAAGGGCGGCTTCTTCTGCCCCTGTCATGGTTCGATTTATGACCTGTCAGGTCGTGTCTACAAATCAATGCCAGCCCCAACAAATCTGCCGATTCCTCCTCATATGTTTAAGAGTGAGACAGTAATCCTGATTGGTCAAGATGGGAGTAATGCATAATGGAACAAAAATCCAATGGTTTAATGGGCTGGATTGATGCTCGTTTTCCAGCGACAAAATTATGGGAAGATCATCTTTCCAAGTACTATGCACCTAAGAACTTCAATTTCTGGTACTTCTTTGGTTCATTAGCAATGCTGGTTCTGGTTATCCAGATCCTGTCCGGTGTTTTTCTGGCCATGTTCTATAAGCCTGATACGGCAATGGCTTTTCAATCCGTTGAAATGGGTATCATGCGTGATGTTGAATGGGGCTGGTTAATTCGCTATTTCCATTCTACCGGTGCATCAGCATTTTTTGTTGTCGTCTATTTGCATATGTTCCGCGGTCTGATTTATGGTTCTTATAAGAAGCCTCGTGAATTAATCTGGATCTTTGGCGTTTTAATCTTTTTGGCTCTAATGGCTGAAGGCTTTATGGGTTATTTGCTTCCCTGGGGACAAATGTCATTCTGGGGTGCACAGGTGATTATTAACCTGGTGAGCGCGATTCCTTTTGTGGGTGAAGATTTAGGTATCTGGGTTCGTGGTGATTTTGTTATCGGTGATGCCACTCTGAATCGTTTCTTCTCTTTACATATTGTTGCTATACCGCTGATTTTAATTGGTCTGATTGTTGCGCACATTATTGCTCTGCATGAAGTGGGTTCAAACAATCCAGATGGTGTTGAAATTAAGAAAAACAAAGATGAAAACGGCATTCCTAAAGATGGTATCCCTTTTCACCCTTACTACTCAGTTAAAGATATTGTCGGCGTTATCGTCTTCCTGATGTTCTTTTCTATTGTGGTGTTTTTTATGCCTGAAATGTTTGGTTATTTCCTGGAACATGCTAACTTTGAACCGGCTAATCCACTGAAAACACCTGAGCATATTGCACCAGTTTGGTATTTCACGCCTTACTACTCAGTATTACGTGCTGTCCCAAGTATTGCTGGTTCAGCATTCCCGGGTGTGATTGCTATGGGTGCGGCCATTGTGGTGCTTTTCTTCCTGCCATGGCTGGATCGTAATCCTGTTAAGTCAATACGCTATCGTGCAGGCTGGTATAAAATCCTGGTTGCTCTGTTTGTTGTGTCTTTCATCATTCTGGGTATTTTAGGTACTCTGGCGCCAACAGATGGTCGTACATTACTGGCACAGATTTGTACAATTTACTATTTTGCTTTCTTCTTGTTGATGCCTTTCTACACGAAGATGGAAACAAATAAACCAGTTCCAGAAAGGACTACATAATGAAAAAGACAATCCTGGTTCTGCTATTAACAACAATAGCAATGATAAGTAGTGGTCTGGTAATGGCTGCTGGCGGTGGATATCCTAAATCTCCTGCTAATGTCGATGTTGATGATATGGCTTCACTACAACGTGGTGCAAAAGTCTTTACTGATTACTGTCTGAGCTGTCACTCAGCCAAGTTTGTGCGTTTTAACCGCGTTGCAGATGATCTGGGTATGAATGAAGCGGAAGTGATGGACAATTTGAATCACCTTGGTGTTAAGTTCGGTAGCACAATGACTGCTACGATGACTGAAGAGTATTCCAAAGAAGCTTTTGGTGCTGTTCCGCCGGATCTATCACTGGTTGCACGCTCAAGAGGTGTTGACTGGTTATACACTTATTTAACCGGTTTCTATGCCGATAGTGCCAAGACAACAGGGCAGAATAATGTTATTTTCAAAGATGTTGGTATGCCTAATGTCTTTTGGAAACAGGAAGGTGTTAAAAAGCCAGTCTATGAAGAGCATGATGGTACCAAGGTTCTTGTTGGCGTTGAGGTGGTTGAAAAAGGCACCATGGAGCCAGAAGAATTTGATACGATGATTCGTGATTTGGTTGCATTTTTGTCCTATATTGGTGAGCCTAATCAAAGCTATCGTAAGTCATTAGGTATTTATGTACTTGTCTTTTTGTTTATCTTTTTTGGCTTTGCCTATGCAATGAAAAAAGATTATTGGAAAGATGTTCATTAATCATCACATTTGAAATTTGTGATTGTTTATCCTCTTTTTCATTGCTAGACAAATAGGGTAAAGCAATTATTTTAAGGGGGCTTTCATGCCCCCTGTTTGCGTTTAAGATTTACCTATGGAGGAACTATGACTCAACTTACTAACAGAAGATCAATCATGACCCTGTTTTCTGACGGAAATGATCTTTTGAGTCATCGAGTAAGAATGGTTTTGGCTGAAAAAGGCATTAACCATGAAATTGTTAATATTGACCCTGATAATCTGCCGGAAGATTTAATTGATTTAAATCCCTATCATTCAGCACCTACTTTAGTGGATCGTGATTTGGTACTCTATGATGCTCAATTAATTATGGAGTATCTGGATGAGCGTTTTCCTCATCCACCACTAATGCCTGTTGATCCTGTCAAACGTGCAAAATTGAAAATGCTGCTGATCCGAATCAAAAAAGACTGGGACCCTTTGGTTGAAAAGCTAATAGGCAAAACAGAAAAGCAAGGTGTCAAGCAAAGAAAAGAATTGCGTGAAAGTTTATCGACAATTGCCCCTGTTTTTGAACAGAAACCTTATTTTATGTCAGATGAATTTACCTTAGTTGATTGTGCCCTTGCACCTATTTTATGGCGTTTAAATGAAATGTGCATTGAATTACCAGAATCAGCTATTGCCGTAACTCAGTATGCTCAGCGTATTTTTGAAAGAGAATCATTTCAGGAAAGTCTTTCTGACATCGAAGAAGATATGTAAACTCTTATTCTGGACAAGCTCCAGGATAGGGCCCAATAATCCTGTCGTTATTTTATTTAATAATGACAGGTATATGTTTAAATGAAATAAACAGGTTATCTATGACTCCAAGTCGCCCCTATTTATTACGTGGAATTTATGATTGGCTCATTGATAATGAGCAGACTCCGTATTTACTTGTTGATGCGAAAGCAGAAGGCGTTACCGTTCCTCTTGAGCATGTACAAGATGGCAAAATCATTTTAAATATTAGTTTGACCGCAACAAGAGATTTGGAATTAACCAATGAAGGTGTGAGTTTTAATGCACGCTTTGGTGGTAAGCCAATGATTGTTAATGTCCCTATAATGGCAGCATTAGCGCTCTATTCAAAAGAAAACGGCCGAGGAATGATGTTTCCTGAAGAAAACACAGATGATGATCCACTCTCACCTGATCCAACTCGGGGAAAAGATGAATCACCTCAAAAACCTCATCTGACTTTGGTTAAATAATTTCGGCTGAACAGGGTTAACGGTTCAGTCTTCACTATTTTGAATCGGGGAAACTTTTTCCCGGATTTAAAATATTATCAGGATCAAATTGTTCTTTAATTGCTTTCATATAAGCTAAACTCATTGCATCGAGTTCTTTGCCTACATAATCTTTTTTAACCAAACCAATACCGTGCTCGCCTGAAAGGGTACCGTCAAGTTCAAGTACTAATCGAAATACGTCCTCAAGACATTCTTGTGCTTTAATCTGCAGCTTTGCATCATCGGGATCTGTAAGCAGATTAACATGGATATTACCGTTTCCTGCATGTCCAAAATTAACGATAGGAATACCATATTTTTGGGAAAGCTGGTCAAGCCCCTCAATTAATTCAGGAATTCTGGATACCGGTACAACAACGTCTTCATTAATTTTCTTAGGCGCTATTTTTCTCAGCGCAGGAGAAAGTGCTTTACGTGTTTCCCAGAGTGCTTTAATTTCCTGTTCAGATTGAGCATTATTAATTGCCAGACAGCCCTTATTCTTTGCGGCTGAGATAATTGATTGTAAGCCTTCGTCAAGTGCGCCTTTACTGCCATCCAGCTCAACCATCAGCATGGCTCCGGCATTAGAGGGTAAGTGTGCAGAAGAATAATCCCTGATCATCTCAATAGCATGTTTATCAATAAATTCCAGAGCACAGGGAATTATTGGCTGTGCCATAATGTCAGATACGGCCTGAGCAGCACTATGTATTGAATCATAAGTGATTTGTAAGGTACGTTTATCATCTGAAACAGGAATTAATTTTAATGTCGCCTGGGTGATAATGCCTAAGGTTCCTTCTGAACCAATGAGTAAGCGTGTTAAATCATAGCCAACCACGCCTTTAGTTGTTTTAACCCCGGTATGCAGTGTATCGCCCTTACCCGTTACCAGTGTAAGTTCAAGAACATTGTCCCGGGTGGTACCATACTTGACGGCTCTTGGTCCTGCTGAGTTATAAGCCAGATTACCACCAACTGTACAGATAGCACTACTGGTTGGATCGGGAGCCCAGAAAAAATTATGAGCGCCAGCAGCTTCCTGAATGGCTTGATTGGTGACCCCCGGCTCAGTTGCAATGAATCGGTTTGCGGGATCAATGTTTAGAATCTGCGTCATACGCTCAAAAGAAAGAATAATACCGCCAGTGTAAGGAACCGTGGCACCTGTGGTTCCGGTTCCGGCACCACGACTAATAATCGGAACCTGATATTGTCGGCATAACTTGACTAAGTTAACGATTTGCTGGTGATTACGGGCAAAAAGAACGGCCTCAGGTAATGCATGGAGACGGCTGTTATCGTAACCATAAGTCCAGCAAAGTGACTGATCTAATAATCGATCTTCAGGGCTGAATAATTGTTCAAGTTGAGCGCGAAATTGAGTATTCAGGGGAGTTAAATCCGTTTGTCTTGGGGAACTGGGTATTCAAATAATTTAATAACGCGTTTGACACCGCGAGTTGTACGTGCAATTTCTGTGATTTGATTACCCTGTGAGGGTGTAACCAGACCCATCAAAAATACGCTGCCGCTTTCAGTGACAACTTTTACCTGAGCGCCATCAAGTTCCTTCATATTGGTAAAAACAGATGTTTTGATTTTACTTGTAAGATAGGAGTCATTAGTACGTGTACTCATTGAAGAGGGCTTACCAATCGTGACTTCATTGAAATACTTACGAACATTTTTTATTTGACTGGCAATATCGCTCAATTTTTGTTTTTGTTGCTCTGTGAGGACTTCACCTGTGATAAGTATCTGGCGATTATAGCTGGTCACATTAATGTGTGTTTGATCACTTAGCTCATCATCTTGATAATAAAGATAGGCAAATTTAGACTTGATATTCTGGTCTTCAACATAATCCCCTGTTGTTCGATTATCAAGGGCGACAGAAGTACCGGCTACAGCACCGCCGATGACTGCTGTAGTACAACCGTTTAGTAAATAAGCAACGCTAATAATGAGAAAAGTAAGTGTAAATGATTTCATAAATAAACCCGGTCAAAATTGAAAAAAATGTATTTAATAAAAACTAAGCACCAAAAAGCTGATGTTCAATCAGATCACACAGCGCGTGAATAATGGTAATGTGTGATTCCTGAATTCGTGCTGTTTGTACTGCGGGAACACGTAATTCAATGTCATTATCAATTAAATGTCGGGCAACTTGACCACCCTCTTTACCTGTTAGAGCAACTACCGACATTTCTCGTTCATGAGCAGCCTCAATTGCCTGGACAATACTATTTGATTGTCCACTGGTGCTGATGGCAAGCAATATATCGGGTTCTCTGCCTAATGCATGTATTTGTCGAGCAAAAATATCATCATATTGATAATCATTGGCAATGGATGTAATTGCTGAACTATCTGTTGTTAAAGCAATAGCAGGCAATGCAGGGCGTTCAGCTTCAAAACGATTAATAAGTTCAGAGGTAAAGTGTTGTGAATCAGCAGCCGATCCGCCATTACCACAGGCCATAATTTTGCCTTCATTGAGTAATGATTGAACCAAAAGATTACCGGCAAGCACAATTTGTGGTGCAATACTTTCAAAGGTTTTTTGTTTTACAGCAATGCTATCGGCAAAAATGCTTTCTATCCGAGATATGCTCATCGGGGATTATTGTCCTTTTTCGGGTTATATTGTCAAGCCTGTATGGCATTTTGGATCCAGTCAATTTGCTCCTCTCTGGATTGATCCTGAGAGTAGAGTGCCACAGCATCAATACGACAAGCCAGGTGATTAAATTCAGGGTGCTTTATTAAAAAATACTGGACAGCTTTCAGTATCTTTTTCTGCTTAGCATCATTAATTGTCTCTAGTGGATGACCAAATTGAGTTTTCTTACGATATCTGACCTCAATAAAGACGATAAATTCATTATCAAACATAATAAGGTCAATTTCACCATGCTTACAAGAAAAATTTTCCTGTAAACGTGTTAAACCCTGTTTTTGTAAATACTTTAAAGCAAGGTTTTCAGCCAATTGGCCTTTTTGATTATGATCCTTAATAAAGCGAAGCATTGTCCTGGTTAATTTCCATATTGATTAACTTTATATTACCTTGATCAAAAGTCGCCCATGGTAAGGCACGAATAATATGACCATTATGGTCAATGGTAATTTGTCCGGTATCACCAGCATATGATTCAGAGGGATTCTTATAGAGAAAATTAACATAAGGTGCTAATTGGTAGCTATCCACACCCATTGCAAATAAACGCTGATATAAGGAATTTTGATAAGTATTTTGCTGGCTGGTGGTATTTTCCGTGCTGCCTAAGAGAAAAGGCATATCAGAAAAGTTGACTCCATCCATATCAATATTCTGTCTGGCATCATGGTAGTTAGCGACAATGTGGGCAGTGGAATAAATTGGCACAGATTCACCATGGTGATAGATTACCTGCAGCGGAATTTGTTTGGCCTGTCTTGGTAATGCCGCCATGAAAAGCATATCAATATCCTGGCGTCGTCTGGGTGTAAACTCTAATTTTCGGCCAATTGTACGGCTGATTTCCTTGCTGCGAGATTCACTCTGATCAATATTGAACATTGCTTTAATTGAATCAGAGAAGTCATGAGCCTGTGATTGATAGTTGATGCTGTCGGCAATCACGCCACCTGATTTTTCCCATTGTGTACTGAAGGCTTTATTCATACGCTTTCCCCATGCACTATCAGGGGCCATTATTGCTGCAAAATAATGACCATCTTTTCGTGCTTTGTCAGCAACCATACGCGCTGCAGATTCGGGTGACAGACCAAACTGAAATAATGTCTCAGGTGTTTGATTTTTGCTATTCTCAAGACTGTTTAAAGCCAGAGTTGGGATATCTAACTGGTTTGATTGGGCAAGTACTTCAAGATTACTTTTCGCTAAGGGGCCAATAACAAAATCAGCGCCATCATTAAGTGCTTCCTGATAAGTCATCCAGACAGGTTCACCACCACCTGTATCATAGAAACGTAGTTGCAGATGAGCAGATAAAGGGGAATTATAGTGTGACGCTATAATACCTTCCAATACGGCCTTAGCAGGCTTGGCCAGCTTTCCCTGTAATGGTAATAAGACAGCAACCTGTTTCAGGGTTAAAATAGAAGCCTGACGTGTTTGTATGATGTGGTCAATAAATACGCGATCGGCTTGATGGGCAGGATGGCTCTGAAGCCAAAAATTAATCGAATGATTTAAGGTTTGTGGATCATGTGAATCACGTAAAATCCTGGCTAACTCTAGCCAGCCTGAATACATACGTTCACTCTCATCTGTGTTTGATGTGATGTTAATGTTCTCAGTGTTCAGACCCGCAAGATAATTCCAGATTAATTGCTGATTGATTTGTTTTTCTTGCGCTATAGAAAGATAACCATGACGGATAATTAATTCTTTGACCGCTTTTTCTTGCTGACCTGATTGAAACTCAGCCATTGCTCGTAATTGATGATATATTGACCACAGTTCAGCTAAGCCTGAATTAAAGTCCTGGTTCAGCTGAATGAGTGTTTTTTCTGGTTGATAATTTGTTAAGCTAACTACCGCTGACATGAGCAGATATTGATTCTGTTGTTCAAAAGACAGTGATTGTGTATTAATCTGGGCCGTTATTTTTTGCGCAAGCTGTAAGGAATAGTCATATTGCTCTGGACTAATTTGAGCAAGACTCTGATCACGAGCCAGTGTTGCTTGATGAGAGTCAAGCAAAATTTGAGTGCATAATAATAAGGCATTGCTTAAGTGCGTATTTCTTTGTGGACTAGCATAGGCTTGAGATTGAGCTGATGCAAATAATTTTTCAGCAAATGCAATTTTTTCATCGGTATTCATTGCACTGATAGTTGTGGCATTAAAATCTTGTAAGTCAGAATCGGTCTCGGTTTTTTGAGTCTCTTTTTTGACCGATAATGAACCGCCGCAACCACTGACAAAAAGAATAATAATGAAAATTGAAATATATTGATAAAATTTAGACATTTTTTTAATTGGGGTTAATTTAAATGAATACAACTCACCATGATGGTGTTACTGCTTCTGTTAATAAGCGCTCAGGTCAATTATATATTGTCGCAACACCGATTGGAAACCTGCAGGACATATCACCAAGAGCGGTCGCTGTTTTAAAAAATGTGGACAAAATCGCTGCAGAAGATACTCGTCATAGTGGTCGCCTGTTGAAACAGCTAGATATTAACACGCATTGCATTGCATTGCATGAACATAATGAAAGACAGTTTTCAGAAAAAATAATTCAACAAATTAAAGAAGGCAGTGATATTGCGCTGATTTCTGATGCAGGCACACCACTGGTGAGTGACCCAGGGTACTTTTTAGTCAAGCTGGCGCATCAGGAAAAAATTACAGTAACACCTGTTCCAGGTCCCAGTGCATTGATTGCGGCATTATCTGCAGCAGGTCTGGCTACGGATAAATTTTGTTTTGAAGGTTTTGTGCCCTCTAAAGGGGGCCCGCGCAAAGCTTTTTATGCACAAAGACAAAAAGAGCCGCGTACGATGGTTTTTTATGAAACACCCCATCGGATTGTTGAGTCATTAAATGATTTATGCTCTGAATTGGGTGAACAACGCACTGTTGTGTTAGCACGAGAACTGACTAAAACCTTTGAAACAATCAAAAATGCTAGTGCCAAAGCATTACGTGATTGGATCATAGCAGATGCTAACCAGCAAAAAGGTGAAATTGTGCTTGTGGTGCAGGGATTTCAGGCACCAGAAGGTGAAACACTGAGTGAACTAGCAGAACATACGTTAAGAGTATTGCTTCAAGAGTTATCTTTAAAACAGGCAGTAAAGCTGACGGCTGATATTAGTGGTGAAAAGAAGAAAAAAATCTATCACTTTGCCCTGGCTCTGAAAAATTCTGAATAATATTTGTGCTCATTTGTTTTATTGAGTATCGACTGTATAAAAATCAGAGTAGATTTATTTCATATATTCAAGGATAATGCGCCCAGAGTTAACCGAGGCAGTCGCCGTTTGTATGCATTGATGTATTCAGAGGGAGGAAAGTCCGGGCTCCACAGGGCAAGGTGCCAGGTAACGCCTGGGGGGAGTAATCCCACGGCCAGTGCAACAGAAAGCAAACCGCCTGATCACCTCGTGTGATTCGGTAAGGGTGAAAGGGTGCGGTAAGAGCGCACCGCGTTAATGGTAACATTAACGGCATGGTAAACCCCACCTGGAGCAAGACCAAATAGGGGAACAGTGTTTAGAGCACAGATGTGGCCCACATCGTTCCCGGGTAGGTTGCTTGAGACAGATGGTGACATCTGTCCTAGATGAATGACTGTCCACGACAGAACCCGGCTTAATGGTTAACTCCACTTTTTATTAACCGCTGTAATTTACGCGCTTTAGACCCGCATTTCCTAATGATTATTTTTTATTTTTGTACAAAAAACAAAGTACATTATATAGTGTTTTTGTTGTTATTATTTATCTAAATATAGTGTTTTTCTCGTTTTTTATTTGTTAAACAGGGTTAATTAAGCCTTTAATCATAAAATTAAACGAATCACCGTATAATCATAATTTCCAGTTTTCCCTACGATTTATTCCTAGAATTTTTTTCAATACGCCTATTATTAAATGTTTTATCAATAGATGACAATAACTTACTGATTTAATAGTAAATCATCCTTATAAAATCTAATGAATTAAGGGCTAAGTTATTGTCATAAAAGAAAGAAATTAAAATAATATTCGATTTTACTTGACCTGGCCTCAAACAAATTCTATAGTTGCAATTGTGGGGTAAAGTGGATCAAATTGGATCAAATTGGATTAAAATGGGTTAAAGTGGAATCTAAAGAATAAATAACGCCTTTTTAATCACTCAGAGCCTACTCACTGACTGTAAATTAAATAACAGAATTTAATAAAAATTTTCCGGTATCTTACTGTGTTAAATGGTGTAACTAAACTCAATCTTGATGCAAAAGGACGTATGGCGATCCCAAGTCGCTATCGAGAACGCCTTGTGGATGATTGTGCCGGTCACCTGGTTATTACTTTAGATACTGAAAAGCGAGTCGTTATCTATCCACATAACAAATGGAAAGAAGTAGAGACCAAGCTGGCGAATCTGCCAGTGAATAAAGCCGCCGTCAGAATACAACGTTTGTATCTGGGACATGCTGCAGATTGTGATATGGATAAAAACGGACGAATTAATATTCCGCCTTATTTGAGAGAAATAACCGGCTTGAATAAACAAGTGGTTCTGGTTGGTATTGGTAATAAATTTGAGGTTTGGGACGAAGATAGTTGGAATCGTGAGTGGCAAGATGATGAAGAGTTAGAGTTGCCAGCAGAGCTGGGAACCCTTTCTTTATAAAGTATTACTAATATGAGTGCAAGTATGAGCACAGAACATTATGAACACAAACCTGTGCTGCTCAGTGAATCGATTGAGGCATTGGCGATAAAACCTGATGGTATTTATGTCGATGGAACTTTTGGCCGTGGCGGTCATTCACAACTTATTATGGAAAGCTTGGGTGATGCGGGCCGATTAATTGCTTTTGACAAAGATCCGCAAGCAATAGCAACAGCCGAAGAAAAATTTGCAGATGAGCCGCGCTTCAGTATACATCACGGCTCATTTGCAGAACTGAAAGAACATCTGGTTACTCAGGGATTATGCGGTCAAATCAGTGGAATATTACTGGACCTGGGCGTTTCTTCGCCACAACTGGATGATCCACAGAGAGGTTTTAGTTTTCAGCAATCCGGACCATTGGATATGCGAATGAATGATCAGCAGGGTATGAGTGCTGCACAATGGATCAATAAAGCAAAAGAAGCTGAGATTGCTGCAGTGTTGTATGAATATGGTGAGGAACGTTACTCACGTCGTATTGCTAAAGCCATTGTATTAGCAAGAGCAAATGAAGTACTTAATGATACTAAACAGTTAGCAGAAATTGTTAAGCAGGCTCATCCTCGTTGGGAAAAGAAAAAACATCCAGCCACTCGTAGTTTTCAGGGGATACGGATTTTTATTAATAACGAGTTAGGTGATTTGGATGAATGTTTAACTCAAAGTTACCATTGTCTGGCTAAGAATGGTCTTCTGGCGGTGATAAGCTTTCATTCTTTAGAAGATCGAAAGGTAAAACGATTTTTTAAAAAAATGGTCGAAGGTGAAAAATTACCCCCTGACTTGCCTATTATGGATGAAGCGGTTAACCGAAAAATGAAATTAGAAGGTAAAAGAGTTAAAGCGGGAAAACAGGAGCTTGATGATAATCCTCGAGCCAGAAGCGCCGTATTGAGAGTTGCTAAAAAGTTATAAGTCTTCGTTGCATAAAAGTTAAATAAGTGAATATAGCTTAACTAAAGCGGGGAACGAGATGAGTGGTAAAGTATTATTTATAATGATTTTACTGATTGTTACTTTTGTATCTGCCATTAGTGTGGTTTATGTAAAGCATTACAATCGAAAACTCTTTGTTGAACTGCAGCAGCAGGAAAAACAAAGAGATGATATGGAAGTTGAGTGGGGTAAATTGCAGCTGGAACAAAACACCTGGGCAACTCACGTAAGAATTGAGCGCATTGCAAGAGAAAAATTGCAGATGATAACACCTGAAAGTGATGATGTTATTTATATCAGGCAGTGATTCAATAACATGCTTTATGATAAATAATGAAAATGAAATTTAATAAACGATTTTCGTAACTATTCAGCATAAATTTAAAAAAAATTGAAAAAAAAAGCTTGACAGAAAAGTTATGTAATTTATTAAAACCGACATGTCTAT
>JAHXHI010000207.1 GCA_025656775.1 gamma proteobacterium symbiont of Bathyaustriella thionipta | reverse complement strand
ATACGGTGGAAAAACTGGAAGAGTTGCTTCCCTGGAATTTTAAAAATCAGCATTAGATAAAGTCAAGAACGCTGCTCATTAAGCGTTTACCAATTAGAGAACGACTGAAAACTGAATAGTGACCATAATCCAAACTTTAAACCGGGGGTAAGATGAGTAAAACAACAGACAAAATTCAGAGCATTGGTGATACGATGGTGGATATTTTTCATTATCTGGCATTATTTATAATTGGGGGTACTATTGTCTGGTCAGCTATTTATGAATATCTTCACATAATGGATGCAGGACATGCCAAGTTAAAAGATATTTTACTGCTTTTTATTTACCTTGAACTGGGTGCAATGGTAGGTATTTATTTTAAAACACATCGCTTACCCGTACAGTTTCTAATCTATATTGCCATTACGGCCCTGTCACGACATCTGGTCATTGATGTGCAAAAAGTGGCGAGCGACTTCCACCTCTATTTATTATTAAGTATCAGTGCATCCATTGTTATTTTGAGTCTATCTGTAATGGTTTTAACTTATACGGGACGGAAATACGGTCGACCTGAAGATGATGTTCTGGATCAAAATAATACTCACTAACTAAATGCTTTGTCGTATTATTAGTCGCTTTTAATGGTCTTTTGAATACTGAGCTAATTTCATCTGCTCATAATTTGCTGCTGATTTGGCAACTTTACCCTGCTTACCTGTTTTCAGCCATTTTTTAATGCGGTTAGCATCACCAATAGGACTGCGCTTACCAAAGGAGTCCAGCATCACCATAACCACATCTTTATTACCAATTCGCCTTAGCATAATCAGACAACGACCTGCTTCATCAAGATAACCGGTTTTACTGAGCTTGACATCTTTATGACCTGCTCGAACCAGTACATTAGTATTGGTATAACCTAAGATATAACGAGGTTTTTTAAAACGTGCGGTAAAGGTTTGAGTGGTGGAATATTTTTTTATTAAGGGGTATTTTGCAGCAGCAGCCACCATTTTTGCTACATCAGATGCCGTTGAGACATTTTTTTCAGACAAGCCGGTTGAGTTGACAAAATGGGTATTTTTCATACCCAGAGCTTTAGCTTTAGCATTCATGGCCTTTACAAAAGCTTTACTACCGCCTGGATATGAACGCCCCAGTGCAGAGGCTGCCAGATTTTCTGATGACATCAGGGCAATTCTCAGGGTATCTCCACGACTAAGCTCTGAATCAATTCTTACTCGAGAGAAATAGTTATTGATACTTTGTTTATCTTCTTTGGCAAAACGTATTTTTTCTTTAAGTGATAACTTTGAATCCAGTATCACTATTGCTGTCATTACTTTCGTTATAGAAGCTATCGGCATAACTATATCTGAATTTTTTGCGAATAAAACTGAACCTGTTTTTGAGTCCACAGCAATAGCACTCACAGATGCAAGATTGACAGCTTTTTTGTTTTGTACTGATGCCGCCTGTACTGCAGCAGAAAAGAGTACAGATAGCAGTAGAGCAAAACATAATGTCTTAACAATAATTTTTTTCATAAATTCTGGTTCTTTACGTTAACAAGTGAGCAGCCATTATTTCCGCGGCCTTTAGTTCTAAAATCGAATAATTTCTCGTAACACGGCTGTAGCATAAGTACCTGTCGGCAAAGAAAAAGCTAAGGTTACTTTTTCTAAAGAGTCTTCTGTAAACTGTATTGACAGATTTTCTGGAAAAAGTCTTGCTGCACGACGCTCCTGTTTTAAGCCCTGCTTTTCTAAACCTTCACACCATTGAACAAGCATATCCGCTACACTCTGTTCTATGGTTAACAAGTCATTTTCACTGCTGAGTCTTCCCCTGCCCCATAAAGCAGCTGTCGGGTGAATGTCACCCTGATGAAAACGTGCTTGCAGTTCATCATCAATTTCCGCTGCCGGAAAAATCGAATGGGTACCTGACAACATCATTATGTCACCATTAATTAATTTATCCCAGCCCTTTTGTTGGATTCTATGTGATAACATTTGATTAAAGATCATTGAGCGAGCCGCAGAAAGTATCATACTTTTATCTGCACGCTTTTTAATTTTTATAGCACCATCAAACCATTTTGCACCACGAGTAAGGTTATTATAATCATGACCAAATCGCTGTTGCGCAAAATAGTTAGGCACCCCGGAAGATTGTATTTTATTAATGCGGCTGCTCAGCTCTTCTCTGGTAAGCTGTTCAAGATCTCTTAATACGATCTCAAAGTCATTATGCTTGATTGCCCCACGCTTTAATTTTTTTCGATGCAGGGTCTTTTTTAAGATTTTAACCCCTTCAAGTTGAAACTCATCCCAGTCAGGTTCATCTGTAATTTCCAGATTAATACTAAACCATTGAGAAGTCACGGCATTTCTGTCTTTTAAACCTGCATAACCAATTTCTCTTGCTTCAACACCGACAAAACGGGCTAACTGTCTGGCGAGCCATTCTGTATTGGTATTCGTTTTTTCAATGTACAGATAGGCATGTGTGCCCTTGCCTTCAGGTTCAAAACTCAGGGTTTCCCGGACAATAAAATCAGCCGCATAGACTTTAAATTTTGCCATCCCCTCAGGGACATCGTGAGCATAAGCCAGATCCTCAATTTTGAAAACCGGATAAGGTTCAGATAAATCTAAATCAGTTTCATTCAATGTTCTTTCCATTTCACCCGGGATAAGCGTTATTACTTATCAGTAGTACCACTGCATGCGCAGCAATACCTTCTTTACGCCCCGTAAATCCCATCTTCTCAGTGGTCGTGGCTTTGATATTAATTTGTGAACGAGCAATCGTGAGATCATCAGCAAGATACGTACACATGGTTTCAATATGCGCTGCCATTTTAGGTGTCTGGGCAATAATGGTCATATCTGCATTGGCAATTTTGTAATTGGCTTTAATCACTTCCTGCATCACTTTTCTTAATAAGATTCGACTGTCAATATTTTCAAATTCACTCTCTGTATCCGGAAAGTGCTTGCCGATATCACCTAAAGCCAATGCGCCTAATAAGGCGTCACATAAGGCATGAACTAACACATCGCCATCGGAATGTGCCAATAATTCATGAGAGTGAGGTATTTGAACACCGCCTATCACTATTGCTGAAGCGTTTGATTCAGAAGGGTCTCCCGAAAAACGATGGGCATCATAGCCATGACCAATTCTTATCATATTCATACTCTGTTTATTCTGATGCATTGGCAAAGAAAAGTTCCGCAAGCTGCAAATCACCCGGGTGGGTGATTTTAATATTACCCGGATGCCCTTCTACCATTTTTGGTTGTAAACCCTGCAATTCTATCGCAGACGCTTCATCAGTCACCAGCGCTTTGTTTTCAATGGCATGCGCAAGTGCCTCTTGCAGTAATTTATAGGGGAACATCTGAGGCGTTAATGCGCGCCACAATTCACTGCGATCGACTGTCATTATTACATTTTGTTGTTTATCACAACTTTTGACGGTATCAGCCATAGGTACACCAAGCAGCCCCCCCGTCGAGCCAGCACTTAATCGGCTAATTAACTGATCAAGGTCCTTACTTGTCAGACAGGGACGAGCAGCATCATGAACCAGAGCCCAGTCATTATCAGATGCATGAAGAGAAAGTACTTGAAGTGCATTAAGAACAGAATGACAGCGTTCCTGACCACCTGGCGCAATAATAACAGGCTTCATATTTTCTTGATTAAAATTAACTGATATTTCCTGCCAATAAGGATCACCCTCAGTGACTGCAACGACAATTCCAGTGATATCAGAATGTTGAATAAACACATTGAGTGTTTGTTCAAGCACCGTTTTGCCTGCTAAAGGCAGATACTGCTTGGGGATTTTGCTGCCCATGCGCTTACCCACACCCGCAGCAGGAATAACAGCCCAATAGTTATTCTTTAGTGACGAAGTGTTTGTTGATAATGTATCAGGTGATGCTTTAGTCATTAATCAAACCAGTTATTTTTTTGTTTTAATATGTTTGTTTTCAATGACGTGAAAAAAAGTTTCATCATTTTTAATCATACCCAGCTCAGTACGAACTCGTTCTTCAATTGCACTGAAGCCATTTTTCAGATCTAATACTTCAGCCTGCAAGGCATCATTACGTTCTCTGAAAATTTTATTTTCTTTTGTTTGTAATTCAATCGCGGCCTCCAGTTTCCTGACTTCCACTATACTGCCTTCACCAACCCACAAGTCATATTGCAGTGTGACTAACAAAATTAATAAAATGCCAATGATATAATTCATTACTTATTTGTTAAAAACAAAATGGGGTCCTCATTTGGACCAAATGCATTTAGCCAAAGAGCACCCCATTTATCATCAAAAAATTATCAGAAACCCAGTCATTTATTTCAGGTTATAAAATGTCTCTTTACCTGGGTAAACAGCCTTATCACCTAATTCTTCACTGATACGGATCAGTTGATTGTACTTCGCTATCCGGTCAGAACGTGACAATGAACCTGTTTTAATTTGACCACAGGAAGTCGCTACAGCGAGATCAGCAATGGTGGTGTCTTCGGTTTCACCGGAACGATGAGAAACGACGGCAGTATAACCTGCATCTTTAGCCATTTGTATGGCTTCAAGTGTTTCTGTCAGAGTACCAATTTGATTGACTTTAATCAAAATAGAATTGGCAATACCCTTATCAATACCTTCTTTGAAGATCTTTGGATTGGTCACATACAAATCATCACCGACTAACTGAACTTTTTTACCCAGTTTTTCGGTAAGAATCTTCCAGCCGTCCCAATCGCCTTCATCCAGACCATCTTCGATAGTAATCAGAGGATACTTTTCAACCCAGTCAGCCAGGTAATCAACCATTTCTGCAGAGCTTAATGATTTATTTTCTGATGCCAGGACATATTTACCGTCTTTATAAAACTCAGAACTGGCCGCATCAATACCCAGAAAAACATCTTCGCCTGCTTTATAGCCTGCGGCTGTAATCGCTTCAAGAATCACTTCAATAGCCGCTTCATTGGATGGCAGATCGGGTGCAAAGCCACCTTCATCACCCACAGCGGTGTTCAAGCCTTTATTACTTAATACTTTTTTCAATGCATGGAAAATTTCAGCACCGCAGCGAATTGCTTCAGACATTGATCCCGCACCGGTTGGCAAAATCATAAATTCCTGAATATCAACGTTGTTATCAGCATGCTCACCACCATTGATGATATTCATCATTGGCACTGGCATGGTAAAAGAACCTTCACCACCTAGCTGACGATAAAGAGGAATATTATTTGCTTTTGCAGAGGCATGAGCCACAGCCAGTGAAATTGCCAACAAAGCATTAGCACCCAAACGATCTTTATTGTCCGTACCATCCAGTGCAATCATTTTATTATCAATGCCACTTTGATCATCAGCACTCATACCCAGAATGGCATCTCTGATTTCACCGTTAACATTTTTTACCGCATTCAGGACACCCTTGCCCAGAAAACGCGATTTATCACCATCACGCAGTTCAATTGCTTCTCTTGCACCGGTTGAAGCGCCTGACGGTACAATTGCCCGCCCCATGGCACCACATTCCAGATAGATATCTGCTTCAACAGTTGGATTACCACGTGAATCTATAACTTCTCTTGCCTTTACGTCAACAATTGTTAAATCTGGCATTTTTTTTCCTTAATTTATATTTTGACTTTAATTTCTATAACTATTTAGTATTTTATTTGTAAAAAGCTCATGGATACTTATTTTCAGCTAAAGGCTTTATAATGTATTTTCAGCAAATGGTGTTGCTTTAACCAGTTGATCAATCGCCATCAGCATTTTTAGTAAATCACTCATTTTATCCAGAGGCCATGAATTAGGACCATCACTTAACGCTTTTTCTGGTTCCGGATGGGTTTCCATAAAGAGTCCTGAAACACCACTGGCAACCGCAGCACGAGCTAATACTGGAACAAATTCTCTATTGCCGCCTGAACAACCGCCTAAACCGCCTGGCTGCTGCACAGAGTGGGTTGCATCATAAACCACAGGGCACTCAGTCTCGCGCATCACCGCTAAAGCGCGCATATCAGAAACTAAATTATTGTAACCAAAGCTCACACCACGTTCACAGGCCATGATTTGCTGGTTCCCTGTTTCTTTAGCCTTATCCATGACATTTTTCATATCCCAGGGTGCTAAGAACTGACCTTTTTTAATATTGACCGGCTTGCCTGTTCTGGCAACATTTTGGATAAAGTTGGTCTGACGACATAAAAAAGCGGGGGTCTGCAGCACATCCACTATATCTGAGATCTCATCCAGAGGTGTATCTTCATGAACATCGGTTAAAATGGGTAAGTTCAGCTCCTCTTTTACTTTTTGTAAAATTCTCAACCCATCTGCCATGCCGGGACCACGGTAACTCTGACTGGAAGTCCGATTGGCTTTGTCAAAAGAAGATTTGTAAATAAAAGGAATTTTTAGTTCGCCGGTAATTTTTTTTAATTGCTCTGCTGTGGTCATTGCCATGTGTTCACTTTCAATCACACAGGGGCCGGCAATTAAAAATAAGGGTTTATCAAGTCCGACTTCAAAGTCACAAAGTTGCATTAAAAAAGTTTTCCTTCTTCATTTTCAATAGCCAGGCCTGCATTGAGGCGAGTGGCATTGATAAAACTGGTAAATAATGGGTGACCATCTCTTGGCGTTGAGGTAAATTCAGGATGGAATTGGCAGGCAATAAACCAGGGATGCTCAGCAACTTCAACCACTTCAACCACTTCAACCACTTCAACCAGATTATCATCAATTGAAATACCGGCAAATTTTAATCCGGCATTGGCCAGAGGCTCGCGATATTGATTATTAAATTCATAGCGATGACGATGGCGTTCAACAATCACTTCTTTGTCATAGATTTTTTTGACCATCGAATCCTGAGCCAGCTTACAGGGTTGACCACCCAGACGCATCGTCCCGCCAAGATCTGTATTTTCATCACGGGTTTCAATGGTACCGTCTTCTTTAAGCCACTCGGTAATCAGGGCGATCACTGGGTTAGGTGTTTTGGGATCAAACTCGGTACTGTGTGCCTTATCCAGTTTGGCCACATTTCGTGCATATTCAATCACAGCAACCTGCATGCCTAAACAAATACCTAAATAAGGTACGCCATTTTCACGTGCATATTGAGCAGCCAGTATTTTACCTTCTACGCCTCGATTTCCAAACCCACCAGGAACTAAGATTGCGTCCATTTCTTTGAGACAGTCAATACCGTCTTTTTCAATCACTTCAGAGTCAATATAAGTAATTTTTACTTTGGTTGAAGTGTGAATGCCTGCATGTATCAGAGATTCTGAGAGTGATTTATAGGACTCCGTTAAATCCACATATTTTCCCACCATAACAACTTTCACTT
Source organism: gamma proteobacterium symbiont of Bathyaustriella thionipta (assembly GCA_025656775.1). Taxonomy (GTDB): domain Bacteria; phylum Pseudomonadota; class Gammaproteobacteria; order GRL18; family GRL18; genus GRL18. The sequence continues at coordinate 37,002 of JAHXHI010000207.1, read as the reverse complement.
CACCCTGAGGATTATTCTGTGCATTAATAACGGCCTGCCATTGAGACAAATCTGCTTCGGGTACATCCAGTCTGAGTTTTTCAACCACTAACTGATCGAGCTTTTGTTCGTGATATAACAAAGGAATACGATAAATACTATCAACATCAACGGCTGAAATAACACCACGCTCTTCAACATTGGTAAACAAAGCAATTTTTCGACGCTCTTCAGGTGGAATTGCGCGATCAGCTCGACACAGAAGAATATCGGGGCGAATACCAATCGCCTGCAGCTCTTTAACCGAGTGCTGTGTCGGTTTGGTTTTTAATTCACCTGCAGTTGAAATATAAGGTAATAAGGTCAGGTGCATATACAGGGTATGCTCACTGCCCATCTGAATACCCAGTTGACGAATCGCTTCCATAAACGGCAGTGACTCAATATCACCCACTGTACCGCCGATTTCAATCATCGCAATATCAGCATCTCCGGCACCCAGGTGAATACGTTGTTTTATTTCATCCGTAATATGAGGAATAACCTGTACGGTGGCACCAAGATAATCACCACGGCGTTCTTTTGATAAAACACTTTCATAGACACGACCCGCAGTAAAATTATTACTCTGGTGCATATTGGTGCGTACAAAACGTTCGTAATGCCCCAAATCCAGATCGGTTTCTGCACCATCTTCGGTAACATACACTTCGCCATGCTGGAAAGGACTCATGGTACCTGGATCAACATTAATATAAGGATCCAGTTTCAGCATGGTTACTTTTAAGCCGCGCGCTTCTAGTAATGAGGCCAGAGATGCTGCAGCGATGCCTTTACCAAGGGAAGAAACCACTCCGCCGGTAACAAAAATATATTTGGTCATTAGGATTTATCAAGCTCTTAGGTGTTCAATTTATCAGCGATACCTACTTACATTCTCTTATTTTCTCAATAAAAGGATGCAAAAGAATACGCTAGAAACAAATGGGTAATTCTACCGTTTTTTGGGAATCATTTCATCCCAATATGGATGCAATGTTATTTATTTTTCATTCTTTGCCAGTGTATTACCAGGGAGTTATCAGCTGACTTGTTTTTTTGGGTATCATTAACCGTATCGCTTACGATATCACTGATCACATAGTTGCCAACCTGAATCAATTCGTCCCCCCAAAAAACCAGCGGCATCTGCTCTCGTTCCCAGGGTGGGATACCTTGTTCCTGAAACCAGTGTTTTAAGGTGTGTGACTGCTCTTTTGCGGTTCGTCGATATCGTTCACCACCCTTTCTATAGCCGATTATCAGTTTTTTGCTCAGCAGTTTCTCTCGCTCAAAACCTTGATTGGGCAGTGTGGTATCGGCAGGTATTAATTTAACACTGCCATTATTAACGTTTAAATCAATTTCCTGCCCCTCAATCAGCTGTTGTTCCTGAAGCGGTTGTATGGTTGAAGAAGCAACTAGCAAATAGAGCTTATTTCGATACCTTCGAACTTCACAGGAGAATGAGTCCCGTCGCCATGAAACGAGTGGCATCGCATCTTCTCTTGCCTGGATAACACTATGAACAATTTGTTCCAGAATTTTTTTTGACGGCATAGGGAGCTTATTAAGATTGATCCAATATCTCAACAGGTTATTCAAACGCGCTAATTCATGATGATGGCAGTGATTTGCACCTTTTTGGGATTGCGAAACTTTCTGACTCAACACTAATAGTTGGAAAGTGGGCTCCAGAAGCAGCTTATCATGCTCTATCACACCATTGGCATTGGTAAAAAATAAGTGTTGGATATCAGAGTGTGCCATTTCATCTAATAACATTTGAGATTCTGCCAGCACTTCAGCAGATTTAGAAAAATTTTCCTGTACAGCCGGCCAGCGTTTTTCTAATAACGGTAAGATCTTATGGCGCAGATAGTTACGATCAAAACGCTCTTCTGCATTACTTTCATCTTCAATCCAGTCCAGCTGATGTTGTCTTGCATAGTCAAGAATATCCTGTTTTCTATAATCCAGAATGGGACGACAGATGAGTCCTTTGGAAAAGGGTTTGACTCTTGGCATGGCTGATAAGCCTTTGGTGCCGCTGCCTCTAAGCAGCTGTAACAAGAGCGTTTCAGCTTGATCATCCAGGTGTTGTGCCGTTAAAAGACACTCGTTTTCATCTAATAACTGACTAAAAGCCTGATAACGAGCGGTCCTTGCTGAAGCCTCGGGGCTCTGACCATTTTTTGGCCTTGCATCGACTTCAATAATCGTCAGAGGAATATCCAGTTCAAAACAAATATGCTGGCAATGAAAACCCCATTTTTTAGCATTTGAGCTTAAACCGTGATCGATATAAACCGCTGAAAATGATTGTTCAAAACCACTGGGAGCATTTTTAAGTTGAGAGCAAAGGTGCAATAAAACGTGTGAATCAACACCGCCGCTATAGGCGATCAGGTATTTTTCTGTCGCAGCCAATTGCTGAAGGTGGAAATGAAAGGCCTGAGGAGTCACAGACATTAATGCTACCCCCTCAATAGATGAAAAAGATTAGTACTCAACTTTACCTTCAAAAATATATTTTTATCACGTTAGTTTTCAAGATAGTGACCAAACTTCATCAGACGTTCATAACGAGAGTCTAATAGGCGATCAGTTGGCATTTCCAGCAGGTGTTCCAGAGTTTCTAACAAGGACTGTTTTAATTTTTTAGCCATCGCTTCATGGTCGCGGTGAGCCCCGCCAATTGGTTCATCAATGATCTGATCAATCAGACCAAGCTCTTTCAAACGCCCTGAAGTAATACCCATTGCTTCAGCAGCCTCTGATGCTTTTTCAGCACTTTTCCATAAAATACTGGCACACCCTTCTGGTGAAATAACCGAATAAGTACTGTATTGTAATAGATTCACTCGATCACCCACGCCAATAGCCAGGGCACCGCCTGAACCACCTTCACCAATCACTGTACAAATTACCGGCACTTTGAGTTCGGCCATTTCAATCAAATTACGAGCAATGGCTTCACTTTGTCCGCGTTCTTCAGCACCCACTCCAGGGTAAGCACCTGGTGTATCAATAAAGGTCAATATCGGTAATTTAAAGCGTTCTGCCATTTTCATCAGGCGCAGCGCTTTACGATAACCTTCCGGACGCGGCATACCAAAATTACGTTTAACTTTCTCCTTGGTATCACGACCTTTTTGCTGACCAATAATCATCACAGGATTACCATCCAAACGTGCCAGACCACCCACAATCGGGGCATCATCTGCAAAAGCACGATCACCATGAAGTTCTTCAAAGTCAGTAAAGATAAGATTGATGTAGTCCAGAGTATAAGGGCGCATCGGGTGACGGGCTAATTGCGATATCTGCCAGGGTGTTAAATCTTTAAAAATAGATTCCGTCAGTGACTTGCTTTTACCCTGCAAGGTGGAAATTTCTTCAGATAAATTGAGTTCAGTATCATTACCAACATAGCGCAACTCTTCAATCTTTGCTTCAAGCTCCGCTATCGGTTGTTCAAAATCAAGAAAATTTGGATTCATTATATATTTCTTATGTCGGTATAAACGTTAATTCCTGGACAGGTCCCTAAGCCATTAGAAGGCCTGTATATTAGTTTGTAGTAATTTTAAATTATAACACTTTTATATCGTTTTAAATAGATCACTTTTTTGAACCATTTCCCATAGTGAAGTCAGTCTCCTGAAAATAATGACTGCCATAATTCATCATAATTCCACACCAATTTTACACAATATCAATACATTCAAGCCATTTCTCTATGATGAAATGAGTACATGATAAGCAAATAAAATTATTTTACAGATTAAGGATTAAAGTGATGACCACAAAAATGTGTAACGCAAGTGATAACAACACAAATAACAGCCAACGTATTTTTCACTATTTACTATTGATTGGATTACTCTTTTATTATGCTGCAAATCCACTGCCGGCATCTGCTTTTTCTGAAGAATTGGCTGTAAGCATAAATCAGGTAAAAGCAGGCCAATTATTATTTCACACTGAAAGCCGTAAAAAATATCAACCTGCCCTGTTACTCCATACTGATATGAATTTAGAAGTTAACGGCATGGTTGCCCGAATAAATTTAAAACAACGATTTAAAAATACAAGTGAGCATTGGGTTGAAGGTATTTATGTCTTTCCACTGCCTGAGAATGCCGCTGTCAATAAAATGCATATTCAAATTGACGAACGTATTATTGAAGGAAAAATTAAAGAAAAAAAAGAAGCCAAAATCATCTATCAACAAGCCAGAGCAGCTGGAAAACAAGCCAGCCTTGTTGAACAGGAACGTCCTAATCTGTTTACCAATACGATTAGCAATATTGCTCCCGGAAAGGAAATTATTATTGAAATCAGCTATTTGCAAAATATTACTTACCATCAGGGTGAATTTGAATTGCGTTTTCCCATGACGATTACCCCGCGTTTTATTCCGGGAAAAATATTAGCTGAACAGTTAGGCGATCAGGCATTACCAATTAATCAGGGCAATTGTTGGGCACTCAACACTGATCAAGTCACTGATGCACAAAGAATTACCCCGCCAATGATTTCAGTCACCAATAATAAGGAGAAGCTCACTAACCCTATTCAGATTACGGGTACTATCAATATGTCCATGCCGCTGGACATGATTGCCAGTGCGTATCATCCCATTACAATTACTCAGACAGAACACCTGTATCAGATTGATTTACAATCTACACAGGTCTCTATGGACAGGGATTTTGTTTTAAAGTGGCGTCCGCAAGTCGGGCAAAAACCAAAAGCGGCATTATTCAATGAACGCAAATCAAACAACGACGATAATGAAAATTATCTGATGCTGATGTTGATGCCGCCACAATTTTTACCTGATGAAAACCGCTTACCCAGAGAAATGCTCTTTGTGATTGATACTTCGGGTTCAATGAATGGCACATCAATACGTCAGGCAAAATCCAGCCTGAGTTATGCATTAACACGTTTATCAGAACAAGATAGCTTTAATATTATTGAATTTAATTCTCAGACACAGGCTCTTTTTTCACAAAGTGTCATGGCTGACAAAAATAATATTAACCAGGCTCAGAATTTTGTATCATCCCTGCAGGCTGGTGGTGGAACAGAAATGGCTCCTGCCCTTATTGCTGCATTAAAAGACAACATAGGCGAAGGGTTTTTACGCCAGGTTGTCTTTATAACTGATGGCAGTGTCGGCAATGAAACACAATTATTTTCTATTATTCATACCCATCTGAAAGAGGCCCGCTTATTTACCATCGGCATCGGTTCTGCACCTAATTCATATTTTATGACCAAAGCGGCTCACTTTGGTCGGGGCAGCTTCACCTATATTGGAACAGTTGATGAGGTTCAACAGAAGATGTCTGCCTTATTTAACAAACTTGAATCACCCGTACTGAGTCATTTAAGTATTGAATGGCCGCAAAAGAGTGAAGTTTATCCAGAGCGTGTTCCCGATCTCTATATGGGAGAACCACTGATTGTTTCCGCAAAAATAGCTGAATTGAAGGGTGAAGTGATCATTAAAGGACAAACTCAGCAAGGGTCATGGCAGCGTAAAATCAATTTACAACAAGGTGGTCAGCATAATGGCATCAGTACCATTTGGGCCAGAAGTAAAATATCAGCCTTAATGGACAAGAAAATTGACAATCAATCAACAGAGAGTGAGACAAAATCACAGGTCATTGAGGTGGCTTTACAACACCAGCTGCTCAGTAAATACACCAGTTTCATTGCCGTTGATGAGACTCCTGTAAGAGATAATGCAGACGCTATACGTAAAGAATCTGTCGCCAACCTTCTGCCTGAAGGACAATCCATTCAGCAAATAAGAAAAAACTATTCCTTTCCACAGACAGCGACACCAGCAACGAGAAATATCATTATTGGTTTATTGATATTACTACTGCTTATTATCACACATTTAAAAAAATCGGCCTTGTTTGAAGCGTTTAGAGCTTAGTTAAATGACCATAATACAATGAAAAATATTAACAAAAAAAACGGGCCGCAACGCTCAATTTTCTATCTGCTTTTAATCACTGCGATTGGGTTGATAGCCAATGGCGGCTATATCTTTGCTAAAGCTCAGCTCGCGCAATATCTGATTAGTGATGCCTGGGATAAGACCTTATCAGGAAACACACAGGTTAAACCCTGGTCATGGGCAGATACATGGCCGGTAGCCAAACTGCAGTTTCAAAACAAGGCTGTTAGTTTTTATGTATTAAATGGTGCCAATGGCGCATCACTGCCATTCGGGCCGGGGCATCTAACAGGCTCTGCCTTTCCCGGAGATTCTGGAAGCAGTATTATTGCCGGCCATCGTGATACTCACTTTGAATTGTTGCAACACATTGATCTGGACGAAAAAATAAAAATTCAAACCCGTGAAGGTTATATTGTCTGGTATCAAGTGAATAGCATACATATAGCTGACAGCCGCAAGCAGACACTTGAGGTCACAGAAAATTCAGAAAAATTAATTCTGGTAACCTGTTATCCATTTGATGCGATTAATCCCGGCGGCCCCTTACGCTATGTTGTTACAGCGAAAAGGATAAATTGATGAAAAATTTTAATTACTGGAGTCACATCGGGGTTATCTGAGCATCAGGTGACAGATACAGGTCTGTGAAGGAATTTGAAATCATATTCAAAGACGAGTAGCAAACTTGATATAAAACGATGGATAGACTGATTATGGCAGGGGCAACTGCGGTTTTTAGGTTTATAGGCTGTACCAGTATAATGAAGCGGATAACAACGACACCAAGAAAATCAGGACAGGCTTCTTTTTATGTATTGATTAAAAAATAAAATAACTTAATATAAAATAGCGAAAAAACTTTCCTAGAGAAATAAAAAACAGCGCCTTTAGCCAATCCATTTTTACCAAACCAGCGACGACACACAATGGGTCACCAATAATAGGAAGAAAGCTTAGAAACAATGCTGGGGCACCGAATTTTTGCAGCCATTGTTCTGCTTTATAATAGCTTTTGCTTTGTGACGTGTGTTGTTGGTTTTTATAAAGTCCTTTGCGGATCAACAAACCTAAAACCCAGTTTGTCATTCCCCCCAGAGAATTCCCGATCCCAACAACTAAGATCAATATGCCGGGCTCCCAGATTTGTTCTGACAGCATAAACAAAAATAATGCTTCAGAGCTTCCGGGAAGCAGAGTTGCCGAAGTGAAACCACTAAAAAATAATGTCAGCAGAGACATCGTACTAACGATACATAATCTTACTTTGATGTTGTGTTAATTTATCAATTCGACTCAATAATTCTTTCGTCAATCGAACATTCCAGTCATTTGATAAATTAATCATCGTTTGTGCTTTTTCACCACGATAATTACAAACAATAGGACACTCCCCTCCTTCTCTAAAAGGTGTGATCACTTCTTTAAAATTTTCAATAAATGCTTCATCAATCTGATGATAGTTAATATCAATGGCTAAACGTCTGGCATATCGATTTCTGGCGCCATCCAGGTCATAAATAGTATCCACATTAACACGGGCATTCCCGGAATAATGATCCAGACCCAGTTCACCTGAAAGCACAATAATTGAATCTTTGATTAATATATCTTTATACATTTCATATTTATCGGCAAACAAAGCTATCTCCTGACGTCCACTGCGATCATCAATGGTAACAAAAGCCATTTTATCACCACGTTTAGTATTCATGGTTCGCATGGCAATGATTAAACCGGCAATGACAATATTTTGTTTTTTGTCTGGATTAAGCTCCATCAATTTATGAGTGGTAAAATGACGCAGTTCAGTTAAATATTGTTCAATGGGATGGCCAGTCAGATAGAGCCCAAGCGTCTCTTTTTCTAAACGCAGACGCTCATCTTCCGGCCATTCAGGCAGTTGTTCAAAACTACTGGCAGCATTATCAGAAGTACTATCCAAAGCGCCGGTATCAAAGAAGTCACCACCAAAGAGATCATCTTGCCCGACAGCCTGTGCTTTGGAAAACTGTTCAGCGGCTTTTGTTGCTTCAGGGATCGCATTTAACAGCGTCGCTCGTGTACAACCAAAATCATCCAGAGCGCCTGCTTTGGCTAACGTTTCCATCACTCGTTTATTACAGCGCCGCAAATCAACACGATTACAAAAGTCTTGAAGATCGTTATAAACACCACCCGTTTTACGTCCTTCAATAATACTTTCAATGGCCCCTTCACCGACACCTTTTATGGCACCCAGACCAAATACAACTTCATCTTTATCACTGACTGAAAATTTGTATTCCGAAAGATTCACATTGGGTGTGGTGACTTTAAGGTTGGCATCACGACACTCTTCAATGACGACCACCACTTTTTCTGTGTTATCCATATCAGCGGATAATACGGCTGCCATAAAGGATTCAACATAATGAGTCTTTAACCAGAGCGTTTGATAAGACACCAGTGCATAAGCCGCTGAGTGAGATTTATTAAAACCATAAGCTGCAAACTTTTCCATCTGGTCAAAAATATGAGTAGCAATTTCTTTATCGACACCATTTTCAACCGAACCATCTTCAAAAATAGAGCGTTGTTCTGCCATCACTTCAGGTTTTTTCTTACCCATTGCCCGACGTAATAAATCGGCTCCACCCAGAGTGTAGCCAGCAAGCACCTGAGATATCTGCATCACCTGTTCCTGATACAAAATGGTACCATAAGTGGGTTGTAGAATGGGCTCAAGTGAGGGATGAGGATACTCTACTTTTTGGCGACCATGTTTTCGATCAATAAAATCATCAACCATACCTGATTGTAATGGCCCAGGTCTAAAGAGCGCCACTAAAGCGACAATATCTTCAAAACAATCCGGCTGCAACCGCTTGATCAGATCTTTCATACCTCTGGATTCAAGCTGAAAAACTGCAGTGGTATCACTGGCTTTAAGTGTGTTAAATGAGGCGCGATCGGTTAAATCAATTTGTGCAATATCAATGACAGCCTCACCCATTTTTTCTTTTCGTGCATTAATAATTTTTAATGCCCAATCAATGACCGTCAGCGTTTTTAAACCTAAGAAGTCAAATTTAACCAGGCCCACTGTTTCAACATCATTTTTATCATACTGAGTGACAATACTTTTTGAATCTTCTTCACAATAAACAGGCGAAAAATCATTAATATCACTGGGAGATATAACCACTCCACCCGCGTGTTTACCCACATTTTTTGTAATCCCTTCCAGTGCAAGCGCCATATCAATTAAATCTTTAACCGCTTCATCCGTCTCATAACGACGTTGTAATTCCTCTTCTTGCTCCAGTGCCTGTGAGATAGTAATACCAATATCCATGGGAATCAGCTTGGCCAGAGAATCAACAAAACCGTAGCCCTGCCCCTGCACACGACCGACATCACGAATCGCCGCTTTAGCCGCCATCGAACCAAAAGTAATGATTTGTGACACGCGATCACGGCCATAAGTGTCCGCCACATATTGAATGACTTTATCCCGCCCGTCCATACAAAAATCAATATCAAAATCTGGCATGGAAACCCTTTCAGGATTAAGAAAACGTTCAAACAGCAAGTCGTATTCCAGTGGATCCAGATCGGTAATCGTCATCGCATATGCCACTAACGAACCCGCACCAGAACCACGACCTGGTCCTACTGGTACATCATTTTCTTTGGACCATTGAATAAAGTCGGCAACAATAAGAAAGTAACCGGGAAATCCCATTTGGATGATGACATCCAGTTCAATATCAAGTCGTTCTCGATATTCCTTTATTTTGTCTTGAAAATGACTATCTTCTAAGCAGTTTTCTCCAAAAAGTTGGATGAAACGTTTATTCAATCCATCATGGGAAAGTTTTCGAAAATAGTCATCCATACTCATCCCATCGGGGATCGGGAAGTCTGGTAAGAAATTTTCCCCGAGATGTAAGGTGACATTACAGCGTTTTGCAATCTCTACACTATTTTCAATCGCCTCTGGAATATCAGCAAATAGCGCCTTCATTTCACTCTGAGATTTTAAATATTGTTCCTCTGAATAATCACGCGGACGTTTTTTGTCACCCAGCACACGCCCCTGATTGACACACACACGTGCTTCATGAGCAGAAAAATCATCCTTTTTCAGAAAGCGTACAGCATTGCTGGCAACGACAGGGATATTTAAGCGTCCTGCAATGTCTACAGCCTGATGTAAGAATCTCTCATCTCCAACGCGTGAAGTTCGTTGCAATTCAAGATACAAGCTCTCTGGAAATAGATTTTGATAGAATTTTAAGGCCTGTTCAGCCTCAGTTTGTTTATCTTCATGTAATAATACCCCCACATCACTTTCTTTACCGATTAGCGCAATTAACCCCGTTGAAGCGTCAGCTAACCAACTGCCTTCAATCATGGCCTTGCCAAGGTGCTGACCATGAAGATAGCTCTGAGTAATCAGTTTTTTCAGATTGAGATAACCTTCATTATTCTTACATAAAACCAACAAACGAAATGGTTTTACAGCATCATCTTCATTTTTCAACCATAAATCCGCACCCAAAACAGGTTTTATTCCCGCGCCAAGACAGGCTTGATACAATTTAACCAGAGCATAAAGATTACTTTGATCAGTAATAGCAATGGCTGGCATTTCTGACTCTTGAATTGATTTAATCAATGGTTTAAGACGTACAATGCCATCCACCAGTGAAAATTCTGTATGCAGATTCAAATGAATAAATTGATTGGACATAATCCTGGATGCCTTATGTATTTAAGTCGTTGACTGATTCGTTTAAAAAAGTTGAGAACTTTAATTTTGATTAATAATTTTTTGTACTGGTTTAAAACTTTTTCGATGAATGGGTGTGATGCCACGTGTCTGTAATGCATCAATATGAAATTTTGTCGGATAACCTTTATGTTTGGCAAAGCCATAACCAGGATAGACTTTATCCAGTGCAATCATTTCATTATCACGGGATACTTTCGCCAGTATTGACGCTGCACTGATGGCCGCCACTTTTGAATCACCTTTAATAACTGCTTCACAAGGGTATGGGATTTGTGGACAAAACTTACCATCGACTAATACCATGTCAGGGGTCATATCTAACCCGGCCACAGCACGTTTCATGGCCAGTAAAGTGGCATGAAAAATATTGAACTCATCCACTTCTTCATGTTCAGCTCTGGCAATAGAATAGCTCAGTGCCCTTTCCTTAATTTGTTCAGCGAGAACAATGCGTTTTTTTTCTGTTAGTTTTTTTGAATCATTTAAGCCCTCAATTGGCTTGTCAGGATCAAGAATAACCGCAGCGGTTACAACAGCACCGGCAAGAGGACCACGACCTACTTCATCAACACCCGCAATATAACCGGTTAAACTTAAAAAGTTGGGTTCAAAGCTCATCTAAGTTTGCCATGCTCATTTAGATAATCAATCACCGCCTGTGCTGCTGTTTGATCCGCATTTTGGCGTAGTAATTTATGAATATCATCAAAAATTTCCAGTTTACTCTGCCATAATTCATTGGAAAGCAAACTGAGTAGTTTTGGTGCTAACACGTCAGAACGCACTTCATTCTGAGTAATTTCTTCAACCAGAGAATCGCCGGCCAACAGATTTGGCAGGGAATAATAAGGTACTTTTAATAAACGTTTCGCCACCCAATAAGTCACTGGCGATAATTTATAAGCAACCAGCATCGGTTTTTTTAATAATAATGCTTCAAGTGCCGCGGTTCCGGAAGCCAGAAGAACGGCATCAGATGCAGCCATAACATCCCTGGAACAGCCATCAAATGGCATAAATTGTGAGCGTACATCTGGATTATTAACCGTCAGCTGATTAAGCTCCTGCATAAAAAACTGACGTGTTTTCTCATTGACAAAGGGAATAGTAAAAATCAGATTCGGTCTCAGATGTAAACAATGAAGCAGTGTTTCAATAAAGGGCTTTGCCAGTCGAGTCACTTCTGACATTCGACTACCGGGTAAAACAGCGACTACAGACTGCTCCGGACCTACTTCAAGCTGTATTTTCTGTCGAGCCTGATGAATATCAATATGCATATCAATTTCATCTGCAAGCGTGTGTCCTATATATTTTACTGAGATATTATGGTTTTCATAAAATCGTGCTTCAAACGGAAACAAAGTCAGCATCAAATCAACAGCCCGGGATATTTTACCCAGACGATACTGACGCCAGGCCCATACCGATGGACTGACATAATGTATTGTACCGATACCCGCCTGTTTAAGTGTGGATTCCACAACGAGATTAAAATCCGGGGCATCAATACCGATAAAAACATCCGGTGGATTATTAATAAAGTGGCGGATAAGTTCTTTACGAATAGAGGATAATTCACGATAATGGGCAAGTACTTCAACAAGCCCCATAACGGATAATTTTTCAGCAGGATAAATAGCCTTGCAGCCTGCTTCAACCATTAACGGCCCGGCAATACCTTCAAATTGAGCATCAGGATATTGTTTTAATATTGCACTAATTAATCCTGCAGCAAGAATATCACCTGAAGCCTCACCTGCAATGATGCCAATACGCATCAGCGAATAATTCCTCGTTTAACATTATTTTCAAGGAAATCAATCATAGGTGCTAATTCAGCACAATTGGTGGCCAGCTCATTAATCTCAGTGACAGCATCATCTAAAGTAAGGTTTGAACGATAAAGTGCTTTGTAGGCATTTCGTATTGATTTTATCGTCTCAGTAGAAAATCCCTGGCGCTTTAAACCTTCCATATTAAGACCATGAGGTTTTGCCATATGACCTGAAACCATCACATAGGGTGGTACATCCTTGGAGATAACACTATTCATTGCAGTAAAAGCATAGGAACCAACAGTACAGAATTGATGGACTAATGAAAAACCACCTAAAATTGCCTGACTATGGATATTCACATGACCCGCCAATGCCACATTATTTGCCAGAATAATGTCACTGCCGAGCACACAGTCGTGAGCGATATGCACATAGGCCATAATGAGATTATCATCACCCAGTGTTGTTGCGCCACGGTCCTGAACAGTACCACGATTTAAAGTAGTAAACTCGCGAACGACATTTCTATCACCTATTTCGAGCGTCGTCTCTTCCCCTTGATACTTTTTATCCTGCGGTGCTTCACCGATTGAACCAAATTGATAAAAGGTATTATCTTTACCAATAAACGTCGGTCCATTGATAACAACATGGGAACCGATTTTATTACCCGTATCAATTTTAACTTTTTTTCCAATAACGGAATATGGACCAATTTCAATATCATCTGCCAGTTCAGCAGAAGGATCAATTATAGCCGTAGGGTGGATATTAGAATGAATTTTCTGTTGAGACATGACGTTCAGGCATCTCTCTCAGCACACATTAATTCTGCCGAGGCAACGATATTATCATCAACCGTTGCCACCGCCTGGAATTTCCACACACCACGCATGTTTTTAATCACCTCAACCTTCAAAATCAACTGCTCTCCCGGATTAACAGGACGTTTAAACCGAGCTTTGTCAATACCGACCAAATAATACAACGATTCACCATTAGGTTTAGAACCTGTGGATTTATAGGCTAAAATTCCGGTTGCCTGAGCTAGCGCTTCAATCACTAAAACACCCGGCAAAATAGGTTTTTGAGGAAAATGTCCCGTAAACTGTGGTTCATTATAGGTGACATTTTTAAGGGCTGTTAGTGATTTTCCAGGTTCAAAATCAATAACCTTATCCACTAATAAGAATGGGTAACGATGCGGCAGATGCTCTAAAACATCATTAATATCCATTGAATTAAGTTGTTTTTCCATTTTGTTCTTCTTTGCTAAAGCTTATAAAGAGTTAAAGCTCATAAATTACTAAAACTAGCGGTATGCCGGATTGTTCAGCCTTTTTAGACTATAGTTCACAAAACTTCCAGGCCAATCATGTTGAATAGGTGCGTTAAAGGTTGTTTCTTTTTTCCAGTTCACTCAAACGTCGAGCCATTTTATCCAGTTGTTTAAAACGAATAAAATTTTTATGCCATTGTGCATTTTCTTGTAATGGAGTTCCAGATGAATAAACACCCGCTTCAGTAATTGATTTAGTAACCAATGAAGTCGCAGTAATATGAACATGATCAGCAATATTCAAATGTCCAAGAATACCTGCGCCACCACCAATGGCACAATATTTGCCAATAGTTGAACTTCCAGCTATTCCTACACAACCTGCAATGGCTGTATTTTCACCAATACGAACATTATGTGCAATTTGAATCAAGTTATCCAGTTTAACACCATTTTCAATAATAGTATCTTCAATGGCACCTCTGTCAATCGTTGTATTGGCCCCGACTTCCACATTATCACCAACAACAACATGTCCTAACTGCGGTACTTTGAACCAGTCTCCCTGCTCATTTGCAATGCCGAAGCCGTCACTGCCAATCACTGCACCCGAATGAATAATACATTGTTTTCCAATTGACACATTAGAATAAATTGAAACATTAGGATAAAGTATTGTGCTATCGGCAATGGTGACATTGTCAGCAATACTACAGCCAGCATGTAACCTTACATTATCGCCAATTTTAGAACCCGTACCAATAACAACATGAGCCCCAATACTGATATTTTCACCTAGAGTGACATTATCTTCTAATACTGCATTGGCTGCAATTTCAACCTGCTGAGTTTTTGGTTTTGTCAGCCAGGTCGCTATTTTAGCATAGGCAAGGTAAGGGTCATTGAATAATATTGCACTGCTCGGGCAATTAGACAAATCATCTGGATGAAGTATCACAATAGATGCTTGAGTTTCTAATAAATATTTATGATATTTTCGGTTTGAAAAAAAACTGAGATCCCCCGGGCCTGCGTGTTCAAGCGTGGCAATGCCAGAAATAAAAGTTTCTGGATCACCATGAATTTTAGCACCAATCACATCAGCCAGCTCTTTCAGACTGGCCTGTCGTGTAGGGATAGACATTATCTAAAGTATAAACCTGAATTATTTACCTGAATATTGCTTTTTTAGTTGAGCCAGAATTTTATCAGTAATATCAATTTGCTTACTCGCATAGATAACCCCTTCACTAATAATTAAATCATATTTTTCTTTCTGGGCAATCGCTTGAATTGATTTAAGAACTGATTTCTGCAATTTAACCAGCTCTTCATTTTGGCGAATACTGACATCTTCTTTGAAAGCCAACTTATCACGCTCTAAATCCCTTCTCAATAAGATAATTTTTCTTTTTAATTTATTAAGTTCAGCAGAGGATAAAATAGCAGCATCCTTCTTTAATTTTTCTTCATTTTTGATAATTTGCTTTTGTAAGCTAACCAGAGATTTGTCCCGTTTAGAAAATTCTTTTTGTAATTTATTGCGAGCTGATTCTGCCTGAGGTGCTTTTTGTAAAAGTTTAGCCTGATTAACAAAAGCAATTTTTTGCTCAGCATAAGCAAAAGGCACTGAAAAAAGCAATGTGATTAAAATAAATAATCGAGTATATGCAATCATTTTTTTTCCTAAAATTTTAATATAAATCTTTACAAGTTATAACTGTAAACAATACCCAGGTACGATAGAGTATCGAATAACTATCAACGCTGTTTGATAGTATGCTACATTCTATTCAATATTACGAACAGCTATTGAATAATTGCTTAAAAATTTTGTCCAAATGAAAACTGGAATACTTCAGTATCATCACCGTCTTCTTCATTTAAGGGTGCCGCGATGCTGACTCTTAGTAAACCAAATGGACTTAGCCATGCACCTGAAATACCGGTTGTATAACGTAATTCACCGACATCAAAATCACCCGCTTCTTCAAATACATTACCGATATCGAAAAAACCACTCAAACGATATCCCGAAGAATCTTTAACAAAAGGTACAGGTAAAATAACCTCGGCATTAGCTATTACTTTTAATTGGCCGCCTAAAGGATCATAAGTGGCATTATGAGTGACTTTTTGACCATTAATTACAACCGTATGCTTTTTATCATCTCTTGGGCCTAAAGTATTTGACTTATAACCTCGAACATCGTTCATTCCACCGGCGTAATACTTCTCAAAGGGAGGAAACGAATCACCGCCTATTGTACCGGCATAACCAATATTGCCCTTCATCATCAGCGTCATTGTTCTGGTTAACGGGAAAAAACGCTGCTGCACATAATTAAGATGATAGAACGACAGGTCACTACCCGGCAGAGCCATATCACCTGATAAACGCTGCAACGCACCACGAGTAGGAAAAATCGATTTATTACGACTATCGTGTGACCAGTTAGCAGAAAACCTTAAGGTATTAAAATTATCACCTTCATCAGCAACAAATTTAAGAATATCAAAAGCAGTATACGGGTAATTAGGTAAATCAATTTTGGTATTTTCAAAATCCAAAGCAAAACCAATGCGGTCAAATTCATTAATAGGCACACCAAAACCAATACCTGCACTGACATTATCGGTTGCATAATTAGATAAATTTTCTTCATCCAGATCGGTTTCGCGCCAATTAAAGCGCCAGGTCCGACTGATGCCATCATCGGTAAAATAGGGATCGGTGACACTCAGGCTATAAAGCGTATTAGCAACACTGGTATTAGCAGCCACTGCATAACGATTACCGGTCCCTAAAAAGTTATTCTGAGCAACACTGAAGTTAAAAATAAGCCCCTGAGATTGAGAAAAACCCATACCGGCATTGATACTTCCTGTTGACTGCTCTTCAACCGTATAAACCACGTCAACTAAGTCTGCAGTGCCCGGTACAGCGGGAGTTTCAACACTGACTTCCTTAAAAAAACCTAATCTTTGCAGACGCTGTTTTGAACGTTCCACATCAGTTGTTGAAATCCAGTAATTTTCAAACTGACGCATTTCACGGCGAATCACTTCATCTGACGTATTCGTATTGCCAACAATATTAATGCGACGCACATAAACCCGACTGCCCGGGTCAACAAAAAAAGTCAGCGTCACTTCTTTTGTTATGTCATCAACTTGAGGAATTGGATTCACATTAGAAAAGGCATAACCGGCTTTACCGAGCAATTCAACAATAGACTCACTGGTTCGGGTAATATTTTTTCTTGAAAAAAACTGCCCTTTCTGTATTTCCACAACGGGAAAAATTTCTTCAGGGTCAATAATTAAATCACCGGCCAGTTTAACTTCTTTAATGATATACTTATCACCCTCAGAAATATTGATAGTAATATAAATTTGTTTTTTATCAGGCGTAATAGCAACCTGAGTTGATTCAATTTTAAAATTAATATAACCCCGATCAAGATAATAGGAACGCAGAGTTTCCAGATCACCCGCCAATTTTTGCTTGGAATACTGATCAGTTTTAGTATAAAAAGAGAATAAAGTGGGTGTCGTCAGCTCTATTTCATCTAATAATTCTTCGGTTTCAAATACGTGATTACCCACAATATTGATCTGGTGGATAGTGGTGACTCTTCCTTCTGAAACATCAATTCTGATACCAACACGGTTTCGTTCAAGAGGCGTTACTTTAGTATCAATCCTGACTGCATATTTACCTCGGGCATAATATTGGCGTTTTAATTCTTCGATAACACGTTGTAATATCGATTTATCATAAACACGTCCTTCAGCAAAACCAATTTGTTTTAATGCTTTGGTCAGTTCTTCAGAGTCGAGATCTTTGTTACCTTCAAATTTAATATCCGCTATTGCAGGACGTTCAATAACAAAAACAATTAGTGAATTACCTTCCTGTTCGAGTCGTACATCTTTAAAAAAACCCGTTTTATAAAGCTGACGAATAGACTTCGATACGGCTCTATCGTCAACTCTGTCACCTACTTTCAAAGGAAGGTAATTAAATACCGTACCTGCTGAAATTCTCTGTAACCCTTCTACTTTAATATTATCAATTTCAAACGCATCAACAGCGAATACCATTTGACAGGAAAAAATAGAGCTTATAAAAATAACTATAGATAAAACAGCACGTCTCATTAAGTGAGTTCCAGTTAAAATAATTAATTTAATTCAAAAGTCTTGTAAAATCATTATACAATGCAATACTCATCAGCATAACCAATAATGTTATACCAATTTTAAGTCCTATTTCCTGCACAGCATCAGATACAGGAGAACCTTTTACCATTTCAACTAAATAAAACAGCAAGTGACCGCCATCAAGCATAGGGATTGGAAGTAAATTGATCACGCCCAAACTCAAACTGACAATGGCCAGAAAACGTAAAAAATTTTCAAACCCCATTTGTACAGAGTGTCCTGCAACTTCAGCGATGGTAATAGGGCCACTAATATTTTTAATTGAAGCTTCGCCGACAACTATTCTACCTAACATTTTTAATGTTAGCACTGATAAATCCCAGGTTTTTTCAATTCCTTTAGTAATTGCGGTGATCACATCATATTGATGCATCGCATACATTGATTCAGGCAATGGTGTTACTGATTTTGGACGCACCCCAATCTGGCCGATTGTTTTACTTCCCTTCTTCACAGTGCCAATAGTGACAGGTAATTGTATGTGTTGGCCATTTCTTAGCAGTTCAATCACAATTTTCTTACCCGGCTTATCGATAACTGAACGCACTAAATCGCGCCAGTGATCAATAGGCAGCCCATTAATAGAGACAATCTGATCACCAGAGAGCATTCCCGCAGTTGCAGCGGGCGAGTCTGCCGTCACTTCACTGATAATTACCTTTTCAACCGGTAATTGCAAACTCAGCCCAATAATATCCTGAAGCTCTGATGGCTCTATATTTTGCTTGAGGCCATCAAACCTGAAGGTAATATTACGTTGATCAGACAACGTAAGAATTACATTTTTACGTTCAATAAAGGCCTCAAGCAATTGTTCATAGACAGCATTCAGAGTAGGCGTTTCATCCCCATCAACTGAAACAATCTGATCACCACTGCGTAAACCTGACTGCCAGGCAATTGAATTCGTATCCAGATGACCCATAACAGGTTTAATCCCCTGAATACCGATAACGAACATCAGCCAAAAGGCAAAGACAGCAAAGACGAAATTAACAAAGGGCCCGGCAAAAACGATAGCAAAGCGTTTATAAACGGATTGTCGATTAAAGGCCCGATGCGATTCTTCTTCTGCAACGTCTCCTTCCCGTTCATCAAGCATCTTGACATAACCACCCAGTGGAATACTGGCAAGAACAAATTCAGTGTTATCTTTAACACCACGAAAACGAAACAATGGTGTACCAAAACCAATTGAAAAGCGTAAAACTTTTACATTTAGTTTTCTTGCGACCCAAAAATGACCGTATTCATGAATTGCGACCAGTAGTGCAATAGTGAAAATAAAAGCCAGTATCACGACAATCATATTATCCATAACACTCAATTACTTCCCTTAAAACTGTTTGGCTTAGAAAAAGTAGCATCACGATTATTTACCATTTTTAAATCATTTCATCACAGAGACTTGCAGCAACGCTTCTTGCTCTGGCATCTGCGTTCAGGATAACATCTAAAGAATCTGCTGGTACCGTTTCCAATTGCTCAATTGTCCTCTGCACAACTTCTGCAATTTGAGTAAAAGTGATTTTCTCCTGTAAAAAAGCATCGACTGCAATTTCATTCGCTGCATTTAATATTGCTGGTGCTGTACCGCCAGCACGCAATGCATCATAAGCCAGCTTAAGGCACACAAAGCGCTCAAAATCAGGCTGCTCAAAATTAAGCTGTGCTACCTTAAAAATATCCAGCGGCTCAACACCCGATGTCATTCTTTCGGGCCAGGCCATTGCATGAGCAATGGGTGTGCGCATATCAGGATTACCTAATTGGGCAAGTACCGAACCATCACTATAAGAAACCATAGAATGAATCACACTTTGCGGATGAATGACGACTTGAATATCATCGGCAGATGCATTAAAAAGCCAGCTTGCCTCAATGACTTCAAGTCCTTTATTCATCATTGTTGCAGAATCAACCGATATTTTTCGCCCCATTTCCCAGGTTGGATGTGCACAGGCCTGATCGGGAGTGACATCCTGTAATTCAGTCAGAGACTTATTTAAAAACGGGCCGCCGGATGCCGTTAAGAGAATTTTTCCAATACCGGCATCCTGCAGGTTGGGCGACTCAATTTTATTAATATGACTATCGACATTAACACTGATATTATTTAATTTATCAGGCATCACTTGAAAAATAGCATTATGTTCACTATCAACAGGTAGTAAAGTCGCACCATTTTCTTTCACAGCCTGCATAAACAAATCACCCGACATCACCAGCGATTCTTTATTAGCCAGTAAAATACGCTTACCGCTTCGGGCTGCTGCAAGCGATGAGCTTAACCCGGCAGCACCAACAATAGCAGCCATGACATAATCAACTTGTTCTGCAGCAGCGACATCATCAAGCGCCTGACACCCTGAAAAAACGTTAATATGCTGAGTTTCAGGGTTACTTTGCAGGCGTTGCTCTAATTCTTTAGCAGAAACTTTATCCACCATCAATGCAATTTCAGGTAAAAACTGCAAACATTGTTCATAAAGACGTTCAACATTTTTATTCGCAGTCAATGCAAACGCATTAAATCGATCTGATTGTCTGGAAATAACATCCAGAGTACTGGTTCCAATAGAGCCTGTAGAACCTAAAATTGCTACATTTATCATAATGATATTCTCATTAACTCAACCCCAATCAGTCTTATTCCTTTCTTTATAAAAAAGAAGGCGAGGAAGCCAATCATTTATTTAATTCAGTTGATACATCCATGAAAGGGTAATATAAAATACTGGACCTGCTGCGGTAACACTATCAATTCTATCCAGTATACCACCATGACCGGGTAATAAATTACTGCTGTCTTTAATATTCGCCTGTCGTTTGAACATACTTTCCAGCAAATCGCCTATCACTGAAAAAACAACGGTTACAAGGCTGATACCAATAATATGAAGATAATCCTGACTACTGCCACCATGCCAGAAAGTAAATAAACTGACGATGATAGCGGCCAGAATCAGACCACCATACACCCCTTCTCTTGACTTACCCGGACTGATCTTTGGTGCCAGTTTATTTTTTCCAAAACGTTTTCCAGAAAAATATGCACCTGTATCAGCAATCCATACCAACATCATGACTGAAAAAACCAGATAAGGACCAGTCATTGTTGTTTGGGCAAATTTTAGCCCTTCAATGGCATGAATAGAGATTAAAGCGTACCAGGTTAAAACCAATAAAAAAGCACCGATTATTGCAATAACGGGGCTACTTCCATGCCAAAATTTGGCTTTTTCAGGAAAGCCTGATAGCAATATAAGCGCAAACAGCCAAAAACCAACGGCTATTTGGTTCATCATGCTTGATGATAAGATAAAATTAACTAACCAGAGGGAAAAAATAATAGTGCCAATAATAACCACATAAGCCAATTTAGACAGAGTGGATGGGAATTTAGCAAAGCCTGCCCACTCATAAGCACCCAGTAAAATGATAAAACCAACAAATGCAGCAAATAAACTATTTGATAGAAATAGAATACCGTATACAGCAAGGGGAAATAGGAGTAAAGCAGTAATAACTCTTGATTTTAACATGCAGACCTTATAGTTCTTTTAGTTGATCGCCAGTGCGACCAAAACGTCTTTGTCTGGAATAAAAAGAATCAATCGCTTCTAGGAATGTTTTTTTATTGAAATCTGGCCATAAAACATCGGTAAAATAAAATTCACAGTAAGCCAGTTGCCATAATATAAAATTGCTGATTCTTTTTTCACCACCGGTACGAATAAATAAGTCAGGTTCCGGCAGACCACTCAACGATAAATGATCTTCAATAATCGCTTCATCAATATCATCCGCAACTAACTGGCCATCCTGAACTTTACGGGCAACTTGTTGAGTGGCCTGCATAATATCCCAGCGACCACCGTAATTTGCGGCAACATTAAGTATCAAACCATCATTATGTGCTGTTAATGCAATCGCTTCATCGATAAGTACTTTTATCTTGTCCGAGAAAGCACTCAGATCACCAATAATACGCAACTGAATGTTATTATCATGGAGTTTTTTTACCTCACGGGTTAACGCAGTGGCGAATAACTCCATCAATAAACCGACTTCTTTTTCGGGTCTGCGCCAATTCTCACTACTAAAAGCAAAAATGGTCAGCACTTCAAGCTCCTGTTCAACACAGCTGCTGACAATTTTTCGTACTGTACTTAAACCCGCTTTATGTCCTGCGAAACGCGGCATAAAGCGTTTTTTTGCCCAACGTCCATTACCATCCATAATAATACAGATGTGTTTTAAAGCATTTCCTTTGGAACGAGTCGGGTTATCCGCAGACATTCTAGATTTCCATTAAATCTTTTTCTTTAACGGCTAAAAGCTGATCAACTTCTTTGACATGACTATCCGTTAGTTTTTGAATGGCTTCCTGACCGCGACGTTCATCGTCTTCTGAAATTTCTTTTTCTTTTTCCAGTTCTTTTAAGGAAGCATTAGCATCTCTGCGAATATTTCGTATGGCAACTTTTGCACTCTCACCTTCACCACGAACAACTTTAATAAGATTTTTACGTGTTTCTTCTGTCAGAGGCGGCAAAGGAATACGCATTAATTCACCGCTTGTAGCGGGATTTAATCCTAAATCAGAGGTTAAAATTGCCTTTTCAACCACGGGTGTCATTTGCTTTTCCCAAACTTGAACAGACAGAGTTCTGGAATCAAGAATAGAAATATTGGCCACCTGGTTTAAAGGGGTTGGATTACCATAATAATCCACGCTAATACTATCGAGCAGACTGGTGTGAGCTCTTCCCGTTCTGACTTTTATTAAATCTTGTTTGAGTGAGTCAATGCTTTTTCCCATACGGGTATTGGCATCACTTTGAATTTCATTAATCATGTTTGTTCTCCTGAGGGCACTTAAACAGGCTAATTGTATAAACCTTAAATCGTTATATCCGAAATGAAAAAATGAGTATTATTCGACCAGCGTACCTTCTTGTTCGCCGTTAATGACATTATCAAGCGCCCCTGACTTGGCCATATTATAAACTCGAATTGGCATTTTATGATCGCGACATAACACAATTGCAGTGGCATCCATTACATTTAATTTTTTTTCTAAAACCTCATCATAACTTAAATTATGATAAAGCGTTGCATCCGGATCCTTAACGGGATCAGCAGAGTAAACACCATCGACCTTAGTGGCTTTGATAACCACATCAGCCTCTATTTCAATCCCGCGCAGACTGGCTGCTGAATCCGTAGTAAAAAAAGGATTGCCGGTACCCGCAGCAAAAATTGCGACCCGACCTTTTTCAAGATGACGAATTGCTCTGCGACGAATATAATCTTCACAGACCTGATGGATTGGTAAAGCAGACATGACTCTGGCAGGAACAGCCGATTTTTCCAGTGCGTCCTGCAGTGCTAAGGAATTGATGACTGTTGCCAACATTCCCATATGATCACCCGCAACTCTATCCATGCCTGAAGCAGCCAGACCAACACCACGAAAGATATTACCCCCGCCAATCACAATACACACCTGGATACCTTGATCAATCAGGCGTTTTACTTCTTGTGAAACATAAGTCAGCACCTGTGGATCAATACCAAAATTTTGATCTCCCATTAATGCCTCACCACTGAGTTTTAATAAGACTCTTTGATATTTTGCGCTCACAGGCTGCTCCTTTTTTATATGGGTTGCTTGTTATGAATTTTGAGTGGTTAAAAATTTATTTTTGTATATTGACCCAATAAACCCGCCACTTTAATCGTTTATAATTAAAAGTGGCGGGGTAACACTTAACTAGCCGTTTTAACCACCAATTTGGGCCATCACTTCAGCAGCAAAATCTTCTTGCTTTTTCTCGATACCTTCTCCAACTTCCAGACGGGTAAAGCCTAAAATCGTTGCACCAGCATCGTTAACCAGTTTTTCTACAGTAATATCAGGATCTTTAACAAACGCCTGACCCACTAAAGTATTATCTTTAATGAAACGTTTAATTTTTCCTTCAACAATTTTTTCTATGATGTTCTCTGGTTTACCGCTATTAGCAGCTTCCGCAGCAGCAATTTCTTTCTCTTTAGCAAGTTCAGCTGCATCAAGAGAAGACTCATCAAGTCCTTTAGGATTGCTGGCAGCAACGTGCATAGCAACATCTTTAATCAGTTCTGCGTTGCCGCCCTGCATATCGACAACCACGCCAATTTTAGTGCCGTGCAGATATGCACCTAGCTGACCTTCTGTTTCAAAGGTAACAAAACGACGAACCGACATATTTTCGCCAATCTTTGCAATCATTGTTTTCAAAACAGTAGTAATGTCTTCAGAACCATCTTCTAAAGGCATTGTTAATAAGGCTTCAACATCAGCAGGCGCATCTGATAAAATTCGTTTTGCAACTGAGCTGGCAAAATTTCCAAAATCATCACCCATTGCAACGAAGTCAGTTTCACAGTTAACTTCCAGCATAACACCTTTTTTAGCATCATCACTGAATTCAACTACAACTTTACCTTCAGCTGCAATACGACCGGCTTTTTTATCAGCTTTTGCCAAACCAGTTTTGCGCATCAATTCAATTGCTGCTTCAATATCACCATCAGTTTCAACCAGTGATTTCTTACATTCCATCATGCCCGCACCTGTGCGGTCACGTAATTCTTTAACCAAAGCGGCGGTAATTGCCATTTTTTATTCCTCATATAATTCAAAACCGGGCAGTTCCGGCAAATTAAGTTGCCAGTCTACTGCCCGGGAATTTTGTTAACGCTATTGTATCTATTAACTCTTTAAAATAAAGAGTTAGGATGCCGCAGCGTCAGATGATTTTTCTGCACTATCCACTTCAACAAACTCGTCTGAAGCAACCGCTTGTGTATTTGCAGCTTTTGCATCCAGAACAGATTCTGCAGCCGTTTCAACATAAAGGTTGATGGCACGAATTGCATCATCATTACCAGGAATAATATAGTCAACGCCGTCTGCTTTGTTGTTTGTATCAACCACACCAATTACTGGGATACCAAGCTTATTCGCTTCTAATACAGCAATTTTTTCATGGCCAACATCAACGATGAATACTGCTGAAGGCAGTGAATTCATATCTTTAATTCCGCCTAGACTTTTTTCTAATTTTTCCATTTCACGGGAATTCATTAGCGCTTCTTTTTTAG
The DNA here is from genome assembly GCA_025656775.1 of gamma proteobacterium symbiont of Bathyaustriella thionipta. Taxonomy (GTDB): domain Bacteria; phylum Pseudomonadota; class Gammaproteobacteria; order GRL18; family GRL18; genus GRL18. Next base: position 11,779 of record JAHXHI010000207.1, on the reverse strand, counting down.
TCAGCGTATTGAAAGTACCATCAGTCGATGCTTTCTCTAAATATTTTAGACGTTTAATAGACTGTTTAACCGTTTTAAAGTTAGTCAGCATACCGCCTAACCAACGATGGTTAACATAAGGCATTCCGCAACGTAGTGCTTGCTCCTTAATTGATTTACCCGCAGCACGTTTCGTACCAACGAATAATATTTTACCGCGCTTAGCTGCAATCTGACCAACAAAGTTCATCGCATCGTTGAACATTGGTAGCGTGCTTTCTAAGTTGATTATATGAATTTTGTTACGATCGCCAAAGATATATTGACCCATTTTCGGGTTCCAATAACGGGTCTGGTGACCAAAATGAACGCCTGCTTCAAGCATTTGACGCATTGTGACTTTTGCCATGATAAATTTCCTTAATATAAGGGTTAAATCTTCCATATATCCCATAAACCAACCTGATTTTTCATTATTAATGCGTTATAGGCATCTATACAATGTCCAGGCACCCAGATTTATGTGTCGATATAGGGTCGGAGTATTAAAAAACCTTGCTAAGACTTACGTGTAACAAGGCGTGCGTATTATTCCATAAAACAATTGAAACAACAATCTTTTGTCTCTATTCAGAGCGTATTTTTTAATTACTGTGCTTGAGTCCATGCTCACTTATTCAGGTTTAATGCTATCACGAAAAATATTGGTTAATTTTGTGATTTAAAAGGTATAATGCACGACTTATCTTTGTTATACATTTTACATACAACTATCAAGAAAACATGACCTATGAGCATTACACTGAAAACCCCTGAAGAAATTACAAAAATGCGTATAGCAGGTAAACTTGCTGCTGAAGTTCTGCAAATGATTGAACCTTATGTTAAACCGGGTATAACCACAGATGAACTGGATAAAATATGTCATGATTATATCGTTAATGAACAACAGGCAATTCCGGCACCACTGAATTATCATGGTTTTCCCAAGTCAATCTGTACTTCAGTCAATAATCAAATCTGCCATGGTATTCCCAGTAATAAAAAGCTCAAAAGCGGTGATATCATCAACGTTGATATCACCGTGATCAAAGAGGGTTATCATGGTGATACCAGTAAAATGTTTCTCCTGGGCAAACCATCGATACTAGCCCAAAGACTCTGTCGAATCAGTCACGAGTGTCTTTTTACCGGGATAGAATTAATAAAACCAGGAATCCATCTGGGTGATATTGGCTATGCCATTGCCAAACATGCCGAGAAAAATAACTTTTCTGTAGTGAGAGAGTATTGCGGTCATGGCATTGGTGCTCATTTTCATGAAGATCCTCAGGTTTTACACTATGGCAAGCCCGGCAGCAAAGAAGTGCTTGAAGAAGGTATGACTTTTACCATTGAACCCATGATTAATGCGGGTAAGCGTCAGATTCGAGTATTACCTGATAAATGGACGGTGGTGACCAAAGATCGCAGCTTATCAGCGCAATGGGAGCATACCCTTCTGGTCACTGCTGACGGTTATGAAATATTAACGCTTCGAGATGAAGAACGATAATTAAGGAATCAATATCAGATGCAATTAGTGATCCCGCCTTCTTTAGAACTATTATTTGACTTCAGTACACTGGAAACTGAGCTGGCTCAAAGCAAGACGCCCTTACTACCGTTAAAAAATGCCGTTAAGTCTATTTACGATAAACAGGTAGAGCAGTTTCAGGCCAAACAAAATATTGTTCATCTGATCAGAGAGCGTTCACAGGCCATTGATATTATTTTAACAATGGCCTGGTCCTATTATAATCTGGGTGAAAATGCGGCTTTACTGGCTGTGGGTGGTTATGGCCGGGGTGAACTGCATCCGTATAGTGATGTAGATTTGCTGTTATTACATGATGCGGAGCATGATTTAGATGACGAATCCGGCGACAATAAGGAATTTATTGAAAACCTGCATTTTTTTATTGCTCTGCTCTGGGATATCGGCCTGGAAATCGGGCATAGTGTTCGCACAGTCGATGAATGCATAAAAGAAGCTGAAAATGATATTACTATTATCAGCAATCTGATGGAATCACGTTTAATTACTGGTGATAACACGCTATATGAACAACTTTCCGGCCAATTAAGTCCTGAAAATATCTGGACAACTAAAGATTTTACTGCAGCAAAAATTGAAGAAAAAAACAAACGCTATCTTAAATTTAATGAAACAGCCTACAATCTGGAACCTAATATCAAAGAAGGCCCTGGTGGCTTACGCGATATACAAATCATCGGCTGGGTTGCCAAACGACACTTTGTCGTTGAGAGTTTAAAAGATCTGGTCGGACATAACTTTTTGACCCCTCATGAATATGAACAATTAGAACATGGTCAAAATTTTCTCTGGAAAATCCGTTTTGCATTGCATATTTTATGTAAACGCCATGAAGAGCGCTTATTATTTGATTATCAAAGAGAATTAGCACAACAATTTGGTTACACTGACAATGAAGGCAAGTTGGCAGTCGAATGTTTTATGACGGATTATTACCAAACGGTCATGGAACTGGAACGCCTGAATGAAATGTTATTGCAATATTTCCAGGAAGTCATCATCTTCAGCGACAGCGATGCCAAACCCATAAAAATTAATCGCCGATTCATTAATTATAAAGGTTATATCGCTGCGACTAATCAAAGTGTTTTTAGAAACTACCCCTTTGCTCTATTAGAAATTTTTCTGCTGCTGTGTCAGGATCCTGAACTTAAAGGTGTTCGGGCAAGCACTATTCGCCTGATCCGGGCTCATTGTTATCTGATTGATGACAGCTTTCGTAAAGATCTGCGCTGCCGTACTCTGTTTATGGAAATCTTACGCCAGCCCTTTGGTATTACCCATGAGATGAGACGCATGAACCGTTATGGTGTTCTGGCCGCCTACATCCCTGAATTTAAACAGATTGTCGGTCAGATGCAGCATGATTTATATCATGCCTATACCGTTGATGAACATACTTTAAAAGTACTTCGTAATGCCCGACGCCTGTTTGTTCCAGAACATGCAGATGAACTGCCTTTAGCCAGTAAAATCGCTCATTATCTGCCCAAGCCGGAACTTTTATTTCTGGCTGCATTATATCATGACATTGGCAAGGGGCGAGGCGGGCGTCATGAAGAGCTTGGTGCTATTGATGCCGAGAAATTTTGTCAATTACATGATCTGAATCTCAGAGACACCCGTCTTGTCACCTGGTTAGTCCGTAATCATCTCATCATGTCCATGACAGCACAACGCAAAGACATCAATGACCCCGCTGTTATTCATGAATTCGCAACACTCATTGGCGAAAGTCAGTATCTTGATTATCTCTATATGCTCACCGTTTCTGATATTCGGGCAACCAGTCCAAAAGTATGGAACAGCTGGAAGGATTCTTTATTGGTGCAGCTGTATAATTTAACAAAAATAGCCTTAAACAAAGGTCTGGAAAACCCTCAGCAACAGGATGAGTGCATTAGAAACTGTAAAGCAATCGCTCAGGGGAAATTACTTGATAATCATTACTCACAAGCGAGTATTACACAGCTTTGGTCATGGTTGCCCACTGAATATTTCTTTAAATTTCAAGTAGAAGAAATTGTCTGGCAAACACAAGCCATTCTGGATATTTATAAACAGGATCCTGAACCACTACAGCATTTAGAAAATTCCAGCACAAACAAATCCATTATCCTTATTAAGCCTCATAAAGAGCGCGGCGGCACAGAAATATTTATTTACACTCTGGAAGTCGATCATCTGTTTGCAATGGTTGCAGCCACATTTTCACAACTGATGCTTGATATCACCGAAGCAAAAACCATCACGACATCCAATGGTTATACCTATCATACGTATTTTGTACTTGAGGGTGACGGCTCTATAGTCACGGATAAAGAGCGTATCGAGATGATAAGGTTTTCACTTGAAGAGAAGCTGTCACAGGAACAATTTGTATTTCCGACGCTGACTCAAAGGCTCTCCAGGACAGAAAAACAATTCTCTCACAAAACCAGTGTGCACTTTGATGAAGACTTAGAAAACAACCAGACACTCATGACTGTCTCAGCATCCAATCGCCCTGCTCTGTTATCTCATATAGGCCAGGCTTTAATTGAGTGTCGTGTGCATCTGGATAACGTCAAAATTTCAACTTTTGGTGAAAGAGTGGAGGATGTTTTTATTATTCGTAATGAAAATAAACAGATTATTACTGATATCAAAAAGCAGGAAGCCATTCGCAGAGCAGTCATTCAATTCATTGATGAGATGGAATAGTATCCCCTTCGAATCAAGTAAACCTGGAACTCGACCCACCTGGTTTACAGGTGGACTTGATAATTTGTTTAGCGTAAGCTTGCGGGTTTATAAAAACTTCAATCAACATTTATTTAACATATCAATATTAAGATTATAATGAAAAAAACGTTACCTTTTACAGCACAGCAACTCACTGAAATTAAAGCCACTTATCCCACACCTTTTTATCTCTATGATGAAAAGGGCTTACGGGCACATGCACGAAAATTTCAACAGGCCTTTAGTATTTTTCCCGGATTTAAAGAGTATTTTGCAGTTAAAGCAACACCAAATCCCTATCTGATGAAACTATTAAAAGAAGAAGGCTTTGGTGCAGACTGCTCATCCATTGCTGAACTGCTTTTATCTGAACAAATTGATGTGCTTGGTGAAGACATTATGTTTACTTCCAATGATACGGAGCATGATGAATACATCAAAGCACGTGAATTAGGCGCTATTATTAATCTTGATGATATCCGTCATATCGATTATCTGGAAAAAACCTTAGAGTCTCATGGCGGTTTACCTGATCTGCTTTGTTTTCGCTACAATCCTGGCCCGTTAAGAGAAGGCAACGCCATTATCGGTGATCCAAAAGAAGCCAAATACGGCTTTACCCGTGAGCAGTTATTTGCAGGCTATCAAGCATGTCTGGACAAGGGTATAACACGCTTTGGTCTGCATACGATGATTATCTCCAATGAATTAAACCCGGACTTTTTTGTAGAAACCGCCACCATGTTATTTGAGCTGGCCGTTGAACTTAAAGAGCAGCTCGGCATTAAGCTTGAGTTTGTTAATCTAGGTGGTGGTATTGGTGTGCCTTATTTACCGGATCAAACAGCCGTAGATTACGATTATGTCGCACAACAGGTGATGCAGGAATATCAGCGCTTAATCACAGCCAATGATCTTGACCCGTTAAAAATTTATATGGAATGCGGCCGGGTTATTGCCGGGCCTTATGGCTATCTGATCACCGATGTCATCCATATGAAATATACCTATAAGGATTATGTCGGCACCAATGCCACCATGGCCAATTTAATGCGTCCCGCTTTATATGGTTCCTATCATCATATCAGCGTCATGGGCAAAGAAGAGCAGGCCGAAACACATTGTTATGATGTCACCGGCTCATTGTGCGAAAACAATGATAAATTTGCAATTGATCGACAATTACCTGAAATTACTGAAGGTGATACTCTGGCCATTCATGATGCCGGCGCACACGGCCATTCAATGGGGTTTAATTATAATGGTAAATTACGCTCAGCAGAGCTTTTATTACGAGAAGATAACAGCGTGATGCAAATTCGACGTGCAGAAACATTAGATGATTATTTTACCACTTTAGATTTTGATAACTTACAAACATTCAAATAACTTTTTTAACGATTCAAAAACATTGATTTAGGAAAGCACATGGTACAAAGAAATAAAAATTTTGCAAAATTACAGGCAGGTTATCTTTTCCCGGAAATTAACCGTCGCAAAAATGAATTTATGGCAAACAACCCGGATGCAGAAATTATTAGTCTGGGTATTGGTAATACCACCGAACCATTACAACCCACTGTTGTTAAAGCACTTAAAGATGCTGCTGACAGTATGGCAACAGCAGAAGGCTATTCTGGTTATGGTGATGAACAGGGCATGACTGTGCTGAGAGAAAAAATTGCTGAAAAAATGTACAGCAACGGCTTAGTTGATGCCGATGAAGTCTTTGTTTCTGATGGTGCTAAATGCGATACCGGTCGCCTGCAAATGCTGTTTGGTGAAGATGCCACGATTGCCGTTCAGGATCCTTCTTATCCTGTTTATGTGGATAGCGGTGTCATTGTGGGCCAAACCGGTGAGTATAATAAAGAGAATGATCAGTTTGACAATATTGTCTATATGAAATGTACCGCAGAAAATGATTTTTTCCCGACATTTGAAAAAGCCGATATTATTTATTTTTGCTCGCCTAATAATCCAACAGGCGCTGTCGCCACTAAAGAGCAGTTAACACAACTGGTTAATTTTGCCAAAGAAAATGGTTCTATTATTATTTTTGATGCGGCCTACGCTGAATTTATCAGTGATCCTGAATTACCAAAATCAATTTATGAAATTGAAGGTGCTAAGGATGTGGCCATTGAAGTCTGCTCATTCTCTAAACCCTTTGGCTATACCGGCGTTCGCCTGGGCTGGACCATCGTTCCTAAAGCATTAAAGTTTGATGACGGAACATCAGTACATGGTGACTGGAATCGTATTATGACCACCATTTTTAATGGCGCATCGAATATCATTCAATCAGCGACCATCAATGTATTAAATGATCAGGGAATGGCTGAAATGCGTGAGCTGGTTGATTACTATATGGAAAATGCACGCATCATCAAAGCGGCATTAGATGAATACGGCTTTACCACCTATGGCGGCTCCAATGCGCCTTATATCTGGGTAAAAATTGAATCCATGGATTCATGGCAAGCCTTTAGTTATATTCTGGAAAATGCCCATATCGTGACCACACCCGGCGCTGGTTTTGGTCCTGGCGGCGAAGGTTATGTGCGTTTTAGTGCTTTTGGTCATAGAGACAACGTGATTGAAGCCACTAAGCGTATGGAAAAGTTAAAGATTTAAAACAGTCTGAAACCACAAGTTAGACTGATCTGGGGGGGGGCCCCTCACCTGACAGCACCGCTTTGGGTGAGGGTATTACCTGTCCACTTTAATAAATTCAAGCCCATTGCCATCCGGATCACGACAAAATAAAGCCTCTCGTCCTGAACGGCTCATGGTAAAAGCGATCTGACTGGCTTCCAGATTCTGTTTAATTGCCTCGATTTGTGTCACATGAATGGCCAGATGCCTGTCTCTGCCGGCATGCTCCGGCTGGTTAATTGTTTGTTCTGTCTCTGGTAAGGCCAGTAGATGAATCTGTTGTTCACCAACATTAAGCCAGGCGCCTTCAAAACTCATTTCCGGACGTTGTTGATCGTGTTCAAAGCCAATAATATGAGTATAAAAATGGAGTGATTGAGCTAAATCCTGCACAATCAGACTGCCGTGATGAAGGCCAATAAATAGCGAGTGATTATTCATAAGCTAATTGTATTAGCAAAAATCAAAATAGCAAAGATTATTTGATGCGGTAGTCATAATTCTTTTATAATGACTGAATTTGATTTTTATCATCCGATTTAAGAACATGAGTTAAGAGTTGTAACAATGAACCCATTATTAGACCTTTTAAAACCCTACCCCTTTGAACGGCTTAGTGCCCTGAAAAATGGTATTAATCCCAATGGCAAATTAAAACATATTGCGCTATCCATTGGTGAGCCGAAACATGAACCACCCGCCTTTGTTGCACAAGCCGTTAAAGACAACCTTGATGGCCTGACCCAATATCCATCCGCAAAAGGCTTGCCTGAACTTCGTACAAGCATCGCAAACTGGCTAAAGAATCGCTATCATCTCAGTGATGGTCAATTAGACCCGGAAACTCAGGTATTGCCCGTTAACGGTACTCGTGAAGCACTCTTTGCTTTTGCTCAGGCAGTGGTCAACAACAAAGAAAAAGATCCACTGGTTATCATGCCCAATCCGTTTTATCAGATATATGAAGGTGCGGCTATTCTTGCAGGAGCAACCCCCTATTTCGTCAATGCTTGCGAAAGAACCTACTATATTCCTGATTTTGTCAGCATACCCGGCAATATCTGGAAACATTGCCAGCTTCTCTATATTTGCTCACCGAGTAATCCATCAGGCGAAGTGATTGACAAATCAACCCTGCAGCAATTAATCAAAACGGCTTTAAAATATGATTTTATTATTGCTTCAGATGAATGTTATTCAGAGCTTTATCAGGAAGATCATCGCCCACCGCCAGGTTTACTTGAAGCGGCTAACGATATGGGTTTAACTGACTTCACCAATCTGGTGGTCTTTAACAGTTTATCCAAACGCTCCAATGTCCCCGGACTTCGCTCCGGTTTTGTGGCGGGTGATGCAGCAATCATTAAAAAGTTTCTTTTATATCGAACCTATCATGGCTCAGCAATGTCCCTCACCACACAGCAAGCCAGCATTGCCCTGTGGAAAGATGAACAGCATGTGCAGCAAAATCGTGATATTTATCGGGAAAAATATAAAGCATTTGTCGATATTTTAAGTCCGGTAATAGACATCCATGCGCCTCCCGCTTCCTTTTACATATGGCTTAAACTTCCCTGTAATGATGACGAAAAATTTGCTTCAAAACTGTATGCAGAGCAGCATATCAGCGTATTGCCCGGCAGTTATCTATCAAGAAAAACAGGTCAGGCCAATCCTGGTCATGGCTATGCCAGAATTGCCTTAGTCGCTCCACTTGAAGAGTGTATAGAAGCCGCACAACGCATTCGTGCCTACCTTAAACTTTACAAGGAATAATCAGTCAATGATCACCTTATACGGCATACCAAACTGCGACACAGTGCGAAAAGCTCGAAAATGGCTGACAGAGAATGAAATTGACTATCAGTTTCATAACTTTAAGAAAGAAGGTCTGGAACAACGCTTGTTAGAGAAATGGGTTGATATTCTGGGTTGGGAAGTGCTGCTCAATAAACGCGGGACAACCTGGCGAAAATTACCTGATGAAATAAAAGCGGATATTAATCAGGACAAAGCAATACAAATCATGCTCGAGGCCACTTCCATTATTAAGCGCCCGATTCTTGATAACAATGGTGCACTTTCTGTCGGCTTTAAAGATGCGCTATATCAATCGCTATTTCAATAAACAAAATACGATAAGCAGTCAATCTTAAGGACTGTATTTAAACACAATTTAAGGATAATTAATGAAAATATTAGTGACCGGCGGAGCCGGATACATCGGCAGCCATACTTGCATTGAATTGCTCAATAACCACTATGAGGTTGTCGTTGTTGATAATCTTTGTAATTCAAGCAAAGAGTCACTGAATCGGGTTAAACAAATCACTGGAAAAGAAGTCACTTTTTATCAGGATGATGTACTGGATGAACCGGCTTTAGCAAAAATATTCAGCGAACAAAATATTGATGCGGTGATTCATTTTGCCGGACTGAAAGCCGTTGGTGAATCCGTTGAAAAACCCATTGAATACTATCAGACCAATCTCACCGGCACTTTGGTTTTATTTAAAGTCATGCGTGATTTCAATGTAAAAAACTTTGTATTCAGCTCATCAGCAACAGTTTATGGCGATCCTCACACCGTGCCTATTACTGAACAATTCCCTCTTTCAGCCACTAACCCTTATGGTCGTTCCAAGCTGATTATTGAAGAAATCAGTGGTGATCTCTATGTTGCCGATAAAGAATGGAATATTGCTCTGCTGCGTTATTTTAATCCAGTCGGCGCACACAAATCAGGCTTAATTGGTGAAGACCCCAATGGTATTCCCAATAACCTGATCCCTTATATCTCTCAGGTTGCTGTAGGCAAGCGTGAAAAACTCTCCGTATTCGGCGGTGATTATGATACCCCTGATGGTACCGGTGTGCGGGATTATATCCATGTCGTTGATCTCGCTCGCGGACACATCAAAGCATTAGAAAAACTCACCAGCAAACCCGGTTTAGTGACTTATAATCTGGGTACCGGTCAGGGCTATAGTGTACTGGAAATGGTCAGAGCTATCGAAAAGGCATCAGGCAAAGAAGTCCCTTACCAGATAGTTGCACGCCGTCCCGGTGATATTGCCACCTGTTTTGCTGATCCGGCTTTTGCTGAGCAGGAAATCGGCTGGAGAGCAGAACATGATCTAGAAGAAATGGCTGAAGACACCTGGCGCTGGCAAAGTAATAATCCTGATGGCTATGCATCTGAATAGCATAATATCAGGGTGACATATTTTTAAACAGCTTGGCTGGGTGTGTAAAAGTACGTGTTCCATCGTTAATATCTGGACATACCCAGCCCCATAACAATCAAAATAATACGGTTACTTCCTATTTTAGCATCTTGAGACTGATTACTTGTTTAACTGATTTCACTCATTGTCGTTATTCCATATTGTTCGTATAGACCATTACTTTATTGCTATTGTTAAAGGGAGTTTGCACCGATTAATCAAGCCATCATTGAAATTAATAGTCACACAAAAATTGACTGTTAAATAACATACTCATAAAGCAAAACATGGCTTATATGTCACACCAGATAAGATGCTCTGTTTTGTATTATCGCATGTTTATCACAACTGCAACAATCAACAAAAACATAATGCTGCCGCATCTGATTTATTCAATATATTAGATTAGTGACTATAAGCACGACTGTTGTATCGTGACTTGATATATTCCAGAAAATAAACGGCTAACAGCGCATAAAGAGTAATTAAAATTAATAACACTGCACGACTAAAAAATGCGGCATAGACATCTTTCCCATTAGCAATATCCTCAACTTCAGGTCCCAGCATAATCAACATCGTCACTGCTGTATTTAACCAGAATGATGCCGGGAAACGCGTTGCAATAAGCTGATATATTTTGCAGGAAAAAAACAGAGTAAAAAGTAACATCCATAAAAAAAACATCCATAAATTGACCTTTAGACCTAAGGCGAACCAGAACAATACTGCAAACAGACCGCCTAATAATGTTGAGCCTATTAATTCTCTGCCTGCACTTTTAGCATCGATAGTAGAAGCTTGCTGACTGAGCATAACGGCCTTCATAATAATCGGCATATATGCCATCGGATTACTTAACAATAATAAATAGGCTGGAAAGACGATCAAGGTACTGCGAATGGCAATCCAGTTGGATTGTACTGCGCCTATTATTTCTGAATGAGATTCTTTTTGAGGTTCTGATGACTGACTCTTATCTGCCAGAGGCTTAACTGAAGGCTTTGGAGGATCCTCTGGAAACAATTGATAAATCAGTGACTGACATATCACGGCAATAATAATACCCAAAACTAAGGCTTGAATAATCGTGGTTGCAAGACTATCGTTAACCGTCCCGGCAGCAGAAATCAGGGTCACGCCTATGGCAAGAAAAGTACCCGGTAAATTCTTACTGAGATTAACTGTCAGATAGGAACTCAGATACAGGCCAATGAGAACCAGTAATAATGCCGTCAGCTGAAAATGCAGCAGTAATGGAATCAGTAGTAAACCCATTCCCAGTGTTATCATAACCAGTAGTACCAGCCCCAACAGCTTCTTTGTCCCTAATGGAGGACCTGGTATAGCCGTCAGAAAAAAAGCAAATAAAGGAGCAATAAAAGGCAAAGGGGTTGATATGGCATAAGCAACAAGCAGTGCCAGTGCAGCAGTAAAACTTAAGCGGAAAATACGCCTTGCCTGAATATGCACTTAATTTGAATCCCCTGCAGATGCTATCTTAGGGGTGCAGATCTTCTTGTGATATATAAAACAACAACTTAATATCAAAAAGAAGTGTTTTCGTGAAAAATTATCGGCTAGATATTGAAAA